>DAOWJX010000044.1 GCA_030640155.1 Candidatus Aegiribacteria sp.
GTTGGTGGAGGAGGAGCTCCTCTCTATTCACCCTATGAGGGATATCCCAATGTTTTACATACCCAGGACCTCAACCACTTCTGCAAAGTTGAGATCGTACAGGATACTCTCATTCTCCATGTAGTAGACATCTCGAATGCGATGATCGATGCTATCGAGATAATAGAAGGAGTACTTCCCAGTCATCTGCTTGGTTCGGTGACTCTATTCAGCGGGTCAGGAGATGTTCAGGATATTCTGATCGAAGCGGACGGATTATCAGTTAATCCCGATAATGCCGGATACTACGGTCTGAATCTCGACCCGGGGGTATATGACGTAACAGCTTCCCTTGAAGGGTACGAAATTCAGCTGTTTGAAGATATTGAGATATCCTATGGAACTGAAACAACACTCGATGTTACGATGTACGAGACATCAATTGGGGATACCTGGACAACTCTTGAGACGAATATTCTTTACAGTCATCCGAATCCTTTCAGAGAACAAACGGTGATCCTTTGTCAGATTTCAGCATTCTCTCCAGTTCGGTTGACGATCTTCGATATCAGTGGACACCAGGTCACTGTACTTGTTGATGGTCAGCTACCTGCAGGTGACCATTCGGTGATCTGGAACGGCACGGATGGCAGTGGTAATGATGTTTCATCAGGGATTTACTTTGTCCGGCTGACAACTGGGAATTCCACAGCCACCGAGAGCTGCGTGCTGATCAGGTAGCTCCATATATCCCATTCGGGTTGATCTGATTTGACTGACTCGGTCATGGTTGTGATGCTGTAGTAGATTCCCGGAGTACCAAACAGTCAGAACATAGCTTTTATCCCTCCCCAGGTGCTGATCTCCTTGGTTTCCGACTGGTCGAACCACTTCCAGACGTACCATTCGCCGATGGAATCAGGTCTGCAGATGAAACAAGCGTTGCCTGAAGCAATGAAACCATTGAATAGGTCAATGTAGACCTTCAGACTAAAAAACCTGATAAGCACAAGAGACTGGCCGGTGGAGTCGCCAGACCAGGAGTACTCGGTGTCACCCCAGAACTGCAGTTCGATGATTTCCACGTAGTCGAACATATTCTGATGAAACTGTTCCTCTATATCATATCCCCAGAAGCTGTCCTGCTGTGCTGGTGCCGGCCAGAACTCAAAATCATCCCTGAAGCAGCTCATATAGAGCTCCAGATCCATGGTTATGTAGGCATATCTGAGATTCTCGATTACTTTCCAGGCGCTGTCGATGGCTGCCCATGGCGGACCGCCCTGGGGCTCGACCTCCGGACCGGTGGTGTCGGTACTGGTACAGGCTACCACAATCAGCAGCGCGGATACTATTGCAGAAGCCAGGGCAAAAACTTTTCTTCTTTCACTTCTCATGAGCTTAATCATTGCCATTCCCCCTGATCGAACCAGTGCTGTATGTACCAGTCATCCTCTGAGTCGGGTCTGCATACGAACATGACCTGTTCAGACTCCAGCAGGGTGTCGTTCGGGAAGTAGATATCTCTGGTCATGTCTCTGGTCATGGCAATTGACACACCGGTACTGTCGTCGGGCCACGTGTAAGCAACGCCACCTGACAGCGAGAAGAAGATAGAGTCAGCGTTATTGAAAGCAGACTCAGCGAAATCCAGCTCGATCTCCAATCCCCAGTAAGTGTCGATGGTACCGTCACCGTCGTAGTCGAACCAATCCTCATATAACAGGTGGTGCTGGAAGTCATCCCGGAAGCAGCTTTCCAGCAGGGTCATGTCACGGTTGTTCCAGGCGTTCTCCAGGTTAACCAGGAGAATCTCCCATGGCTCTATGGTTATTTCCTGACTACTTGATCCGCAGCCGGATGTGAGCATTAATAATGCTGTTGATATGAGCAGGACGTCAGTCAGCCTTCTCATTATGCCTACCTTCCTTTCAGCGAGTGCGGATTACAGACGCTCCCTTCATTTAAGACCGGAAGCCGGTTCCGCACACTTGTATCATGTACATCTGAAAGGACATAAGACTCAGAGAAAACCTCCCTGGATTGGTTAATAAAATACTGACTTAATCGGATACTGATCCTGTTTATGATACGTAATAGGATTTACGTCAAGCTATGTAAATCACAAAGAAACCGGCCATGCCGGGTGTCGAATACTTAAATTTTTCATACTCACAAGAAAAAGGTTCCAGCTCGAATCCAGTTCGGTCTTCCAACAGAACAGGATGAATTTGTTGAGTAGGTGATTTGTCTAATCCTGTGATGAAAGAAAATCCAGCACTATATTGGAAAATTCTTCCGGATATTGATACATTACTCCATGTCCGCCATCTTCGATTTCTTCAAGTTGCGCATTTGGAAGGCCGTTAAGAAGCATGAGCGAGTTCTGAGGAGGAGTCAGGATATCTTCAGTTCCCGTAATAAGAAGTGTTGGGGTTTCTATGAGATTCAACCTGTCACATGCACCACCCCATGAATCCATTGCCTCAGCCTGTCTTTGAATGTTTTCAGGAGCCGATGTTTCCGTGACACCTGAAAATATGTCGATCACATAATTAAGATGAGTTGAAAGCCATTCTTCAGGAAATAAAAGACTTAAGTGTCTCTCCGCCTGTTCTTCAGGTGTCCCGGACGTATCATACAGTTTCGCGAGAACATCCGGAGAAGGCGGACAAGCATTTATCTGGAAATCTCCGGCATAAAGAATAAGTTTATCGACTTTTTCAGGATACCTGAGAACCAGTTCAAGTGCAATCTCGGTACCCATGGACCATGAAAGAACATGTGCGCGCTCCATTCCAAGCGCTTCCATTAATCCGGCCGTGTCATCAGCGAATTGCTCAATTGTGAATACTCTTTCTCCTGTGGTAGTCGCGTCCATACCTCTGTTATCAAAAACGATTACCATGTAATGGTCAGATAACATCGATACTAATACAGGATCCCACAAATCCATTGTTCCGCTGAATCCCGTGATCATAACCAGAGGATACCCGCTCCCGTATATCCTGTATCCGACGGTAACGTCATCAACCTGGATTTTTTCCAATTCACCCGCTCCTTCTTCTGAATTCCTTCCATATCCGACGAGGGAAATAAGCATAATACAGATAATCAAATATCTACTTAATAATTTCAACATTTCATCAACCTTTACTCCTCCGTCAATAGCGAAGTCACCATCCAGGCGATTCCGACGAGCACGATTCCAGCGCTGATCATCAAGGGAAGGTAATCTGCCTTATCGATGATTGAGAAAACACCATCGATGAGGTCCGTCAGCAGTGTAATGGCTGTTTCGGGCAGGTTCGCGCCGAGCAGAATTCGCAGAAGGACCAGGAAGACTGCTGCTCCGGAAAGAAGCGTGACCGCGATCTGCCAGATCGGGAATCGAGGTCGACGCACGACAGGGATCTTTGAGAGAACGTTCAACCTGAGATCTGTCGGCGCTGTATCCGGTAACGTGCATTCGACAAGTCCGTTCTGGAGGATGCGTTCGAGCTTGAGTTCGTGACGACAGATGGGGCAGCTTTCGAGGTGTTTCTCAAAGAGAGCCCTATCATCTTCATTCAACTCACCCATAAGGTAGGAGAGTACGTTAATCGATCTGCTGCAGGAACTCATTCTCGTGTCCTCTCAGGTATTCTCTCAATCGCTTCCTGGCCCGGTGGAGGTAAACGCGTACATTGGGTTCCGGTATCCCCATAATACGTCCTACATCCGTAAAACTCAACTCTTTCCAGTAAGCGAGAGTGATAAGCTGTCTGTCCCGTTCGGAGAGCTTGCATACCGCTTGTTCGAGAAGGGCGAGACCTTCTGCTGAGAGTACTGATTCACGTTCGTCCGCTCTCTCGACGAAACTTTCCTCAGACATGCTGACCTCCTTCCTGACCTTCTTTCTGCGCAGGTGATCCAATGCTGTCCTCCTGGCGGTTGAGCATATCCATGACGGGAAACTCGCGTGATTTCGAAGGCTGCGGAGCCTGGACCAGGCTTTCACGAACGTATCCTGCGCCAGGTCCAGGGCTGTGTCCCGGTCGTGAACCATCCGCAGCAGAAGTGTATGCACCAACCCGCCGTAATCATCTATCAGCCTGCCGAAGGCTTGCCTGTTGTCCTCGCAGGCAAGCCTGACATCGCTCAGCCTGTCCGGGTCGGTAATCAATTCTCTATACCGTATTCGTATTACGATCAATCATGTACCAGACCGCAATGAGCGCCAGCCCGAAAACCAGACCGGCACCGGATGCTGCCAGACACGCTTTAACGCCGATAATCAGACCTACCACGAGCGAAGAGAGGCTCAATCCGATTACAACGAAGCCGGTTCTGAAGAAACCTGTCCTGCGACGTGGTATCTTCGTCTTCTCCATCATCTTTATCATCCGCTCGACTTCTTCGGGACTCCTGCCCGATTCGAGCGCCTGATGGATTCTCTCGTACTTCAGCAGGGCTATCCGGTGTCTGTTCATAAGTAAGATGATTACAAGAACTACCGGCCCACCGATCGACAGGATTAAAGCTACAATTCCAGCCCACATTCCGCCTCCCATTTATTTCTCCTTCCGGTACCCAGGGATATAACACGATGCCGTCATCCGTACAGACGTAACATCGCTGTTTCCGTTACATTCATCCGAGGGCCTCATTGCAGTTCTGAATGTCTATACTTCTCCGGAAGCCGGAAGAAAAGAGGTTTTTCGTCGATTATCAGAAAGCGCTGCAGAAGGCTGCCAAACCACCCGGATAAACGCATATCTCACCAGAATATGTTTGTTAACGGAAGGTTCGGGATGATTGATATATTCGGGATGTAATGAATACTGTACCGAAATCATTAATCAGAATACTATTAGTTCCAGATCCAGGTACGGATATCTTCATATAATCAGTATGCACAAAACCGGAGATCAGAAAAACCGTTATTGGAAGACGCTCAATGAAACAAGCTTCAGGAATGCTCTGTATTATATCTCTGCTCATAGTATCCATTGTATCCGGGGAGGCATGCATACGCTATGACCACAGCAGTACCTGCACATCATACCCCATAACCGATTTCTATTTCGGTTTGCCGGTCAGCCAGCCCGATAGCATTATCTCTCGAAATTTTGACATGACTGCCAGTCTTGGCTGGATGTTCGTTCTGAATGAAAGTTATGATCTGGGACCGTCAATCTTGTACAGTGCTTACAGGAGCAGCGATGGCTGGCACAGCCAGTTCGGGGTAAGGGCAAATCTCAGATATCACCTGGATGACGATTTTCATCTCGATCTCTCTCCAGGCCTGATCCTGACCGACAGTCCATTTCCAGATGGATTTACCGGCTACACCGTAGAATTTTCCGTCGGCTGGAAAGACTGGATAGGTCTTGCTACCAGGCTGGACTTTGTCGATACCTTCGAATCCGGTTACGATCTGGCGATGCAGATATCTCTGCGTTTCGGCTCGTATGCGGGTATGGGTCTGACATCTGCGGGCATCATAAGTGGTGGAATAGCTTATAGGGTGAGCAAAAGATAGTAACGGGCACCTTCCAGGATTATTGAACTCCCAGGATAGTTATTTCATCGTCGTCCGGTTTTTTCTCCTCGCTCTCGATTACATCGGAAGACATCTGCAGTGTCGTAACAGCATCCTTCAGTTCCTGAAGAAGCTGCCGATTGATCTTGCTCTTTCTGAAGAAACCGCCTTCAACGTTAGAAAGCAGCTTCTCAAGAACAGCCTGTTCTTTGTCTCCGCCATACCTTTTTAATATTCGGAAAGCCCCCGAAGCGAGGTTTGAGTCTTCAAACAACTGGCCGGACTCCCCTTCATTTATACATTTCAAAAGGAAATCTCTAACCTGGTCATGAATACCAAGAATACTGAAAGATTCCATGATCTCCGGTCTGATTTGCTCATTCTTGCGAAAGGCGTAAGTTATCTTTGGAATGTAGGCAGGATTGAAAGCAGCCTGCTTTGTAAGGATATTCAGGGCGATTATCGAAACATCACTTGATTCATCCGAAATAAGATGAAGTGCAAGGCTTTCAGCGGTAGTGTTTGAACTCTTTATCAGAGCCAGAAGACATTCCCGCCTTATTCTATGATCCGGGATTCTGCATAGATCCGCAAGGACAGTTTCACTTGAAGGTGACCCGATATCTCGAAGAACCTGTATCATGTTTCGGGCTGTGTACCAGTCAGAATCAGGAAGATAGAACGATGCTTTGTCTACCTGGGAATTAAAAGCGGTAACTATATCCTTAAGTTTTTTGTGAATTGGAGAAAGGCCTCTTTTACCCATATTAAGAAGAATTTTGAATGCTTTTGCTCTGAGCCGTCTGTTGTCTTCGTTGAATATGTTGACAAGTTGTGAAACAAGATTATCAGGCGGTAAAATTGCAGCCAGCTGTTCGGCTTCCTTTGAAATGGTTGTGTCATCTGAAAGCAGCCTGGGAACCAGTGCTTCAGCTGCCGAAAGGGTGTCAAGTTTCCTCTGAGCTTCGGTGAGAGATCGTTTTCTGGCTGCTTCCAGCTCCGTCCTTGGATACTGCATTGCCTGAAGATTGCTGAGGATGTTACCGGCTTTCAGCGCGATAGACATATTTCCACGGGCAAGAAGAGACTCCATAAGAGAAGCAGTAAGAATTACTGCTCTGTAAAGCACATCAGGATCATGCTCACGTTTCAGCGTTCTTGAAATGCTCTCTATGATCTGGGAGGTGGAATTCTCTTTTCCGCGCTCAACAGCAAGAAGAACCATGTCCTGGAGTTTTCCAACGGTTCTATGACGGACATCCGGATCGGGTGAAGAAAGGCTTCGCAGAAGACTGTCAATAATCTTGCGAATCGCTTTCCAAGCCATTCCGCGTTGAACGTAAATATTCGATAACAGTCCCTTCTCAAGTAGCGACGGGTCAAGTGCAGTTATGAACCTTGCAATCATACCTCGCTGTTCTTCCTTATCATCATGTGCTGCGGCAAGAACGGATTTAAGAGCATCACCAAGATTCTTGCCGGGAAGAGTGTCAATACTGTCTCCCCTTTCCAGCCTGTCAATGAGTTCGGAAAAGATTGCATCTTCAACAGTTACTTCGCTCCGCGCCAGAGTTCGATCTGAATCACCCTTTTCCGCGATAAGCTCGTAGTGGAAACGGTTAATTGAGATTGTATCAAGTCCACGGAGTTCAATCAGTCTGGCCATTCCACCATGCTCTGCAATATAGACGGGAGGTCTGTTGAATATCTTCGCGAAAAGCTGTATCTGATCTCCGGTTATTCCCGGGCTGAATGAAATACTGCTTATTTTTCTATATGAAAAAGATCTTACAAATCCACCTGTCCCTAAACTTTTTCTCTCTACTCGCAAATCATTTACCATAACTGTATCGCCCATAATGGACAGAGTTACCTGTGCATTATCCTTGAGAAAATTCGAAAGGACACTGGTGAAGGATTCGGTAGAGGGTTCAATTGACGGGTGTCCGGAAGGGAACATCTGCAGAGCCTTCATCAGCAGTTCAAGGCGCTTGATCAGATTTTCAGCGTTTCTCTGCGCAAGGGCTTGAGACATCTGACCTGTTCCCTTGTGAGAAATCAGATTGTTCCCGATAGAGTAGTTTTCTATCATTTCCTTACCGAACGTGAACTGCCATTGACCTGGGATATTTTCTATGAAATCGAGTTCCGACAGAATTCCCTTCATGAATTTACGAATGCTTACCGGGAATGAACTCAGACTGATATAAAAAGTATTGCTACTCGGTTCTTTACCTTTTAGTACTCTGACAGCGATGTCAGCTCCTGAACAGTCAAGGTCGGTGTCCGGGTCAAGAAGATCATCAAGTATAAGGATGTAGATAATCTCTATCAGCATAGCGATTTTTGCATAGACGTGCTTTTGTGTATTTGATGGTATTCTGTCGAACAGGTCCCAGGCTGTCTCGAGAGCTGTTTTCGAGAACCAGTCAAAAAGAACCGGCCAGTTCCAGTCCTGATTAAAGCTTGAAAGACGGGATCTGTCCATAAGGAACAGGAAAGTAAGACCTGCCTCGATCCGTCTGCAGGAATCATTAATGATCAAGCCCAGAACAGGTCCAATGCTGTCAGGCTCAAATCCGGAAATGAAAGTGGAAAGAGATTTAACTCTTTCTTCAGGCTTTTCCTGAGAAGACACGGCTTTAGCCAGTCTTGCCGCTGCTAAATCCGGACTCTGTTGATCTTTCAAATAAAACCCCTATTAAAGTTACGTACTTAGTAATGATATTCAATGTAAATATTAAGAGTCAACAGGCAAATTGAAATAGCAGATTCAAATTCCGCAATACCAGGGGTAGTTTGCCTTTTCTTACGCCCCGGAAAGGGGGAGGTTATGGCAGAGTTGAAAGGATTTCCCATATCCCTCTGATAGATACTGAGGCCGAAGTTTCAGGATCAAAAGCAGTTACGGGCATCCCTTTCGACATGGCAATTGTTACTGAATCATCGTACGGAATTCTGCCCAGAAGAGGGATGTTCTCACTTCTGCAGAAAAGCTCTATTTCAGTAGTTTTAGCCAAATTTATGTCGCTTCTGTTAATACATACAACCGGGGTTATTCCGAAGTGTCTTACCGTTCCGAGTATTCTTGAAAGATCATGAATGGCGGAAACGCCGGGTTCTGTTGAGATCACGGCAAGATCAGCGCCTGCGGATGCAGCTATCACCGGACAGCCGATTCCAGGTGGACCATCAACAAAAAGAAGAGTGCATCCCGTTTTTTCACAGGTTTCGATAGCAGCATTCTTGACAATTGTTACCAGCTTTCCGGAGTTCTCTTCTCCAGCGTTCATTTCCGCGTGAAATAGTTGCCCATATAGTGATCGGGATCGAAACCATTTTCCCGCTGTTGCTCTGTGGCTGCTGATAGCGTTTACTGGGCACTGATAAAGACAGGAATTACATCCCTCACAGCTTATTCTGTCTATTCTGTATTCACTTATCTCCTGATTGGAAGCAGGTGGAATGACTGCGTCATATCTGCATACGTCGAAGCATCTTCCACAACCGGTACAAATGTCAGTATCGATTTCAGCCTTGAAACCACCTTCGAATGAATGCTCCTCCTCCAATTCAGGTTTCAGAAGAATCTCCAGATTAGCAGCATCCACATCCGCGTCGGCGAGAACAAGTTCATTCTCATTGAATGCAAGATGTGCAAGGGCTGCGGTGAGAGAGGTTTTACCGGTTCCTCCCTTCCCGCTGAGTATGACGATCTGCCTCATTGAGACATCTCTTTTCGAATTCTGTTCAGGATATCAAGAAATACTTTCCCGTATTCCGGATAACCTTGAATCAGGGGGATTCCCTCTGACAGCACTTCTGCTATGTTCCGATCCATCGGGATTCTGGCAAGGATCGGGAGGTTTTCTGAATTGCAGTATTCCTCTACTTTCATGTCACCGATTCCATCCCTGTTGATTATTACTCCCGTCTGGATACCGAGCTGATTTACTACGACATCGACCGCGGCTTTCAGATCATGCAGTCCAAAAGGAGTCGGCTCTGTTACGAGCACAACGTAATCACTTCTGCTGACGGCTTCCACGACGGGACAGGATGTCCCCGGGGGAGCATCTATGATCACAAGACCTTCCCGCTCTCGAGGAAGGTATTCTTTTAATAGAGAGGAAATTGTCGGAACGGGCATCGCCTGACCGATATTCATAACTCCTCTCGCGAAATCTACTGAGGAGGCCGTTCCTCCCTCTATTTTCCCTGTAACATGAAGGATTTCCTTTATTGCTTTTTCCGGACAGACAAGCATGCAGCTGGCACACCCATGGCACATATCTCGGAATACAAGTGTTTTGCTGCCGGCAACAGCGATAGCGTTCCAGACACAGACTTCAGCGCATTTTCCACAGTATGTGCATTTATCTTCATCAACTTCCGGGACCAGTACACCGGTTTCTCTATGTAAACTGTAGTCGGGATCAAGAAAGAGACCGGCATTAGGTTCTTCCACATCGCAATCGAGTAGAAGAGGACGAAAACCAGTCTTCTCTTCCGAAGCGGCGAGGGCGAGGCTGACCGCCACCATGGTTTTGCCCGTACCACCCTTGCCGCTTGCTACTGCTATTACCATTCTTCTGATTTACTCTCGAGTCATTCCTGTCCCGCATTTTGGACAGGTTGTTTTATTACATGCTTGTCCAGGCTGATGTTGAACCTTATGACCGCAAGCCGGACAGACGCAGTTTCCTCCGGGGCCAGCTGCGTATGGTCCTCCACCGCGGCCTCTGCCACCACGGCCATCTCTTTGCTGGCCTCCGCCAATACCTCGGCCCATTTTCAATCTCCTTTCTAACTGTTTTTCTCTGAATCCGGGGAGATGATATCGTCAAGTTTATTAAGCAGGTATTCAGCTTCCTCTTTTAGTCGATCAATGGGTTCTTTTTCATATTCAGATTCTCCATGACCGTGCTCTACGCTTTCCCTGCATGGTGCAGCAGCAGAAAGGTGGCCCGAGAGATATTGCATTACAGCACTTTTCACAGAGCCTGTCGCGCCTGTTGAGCATTTAATGCCATAGTTACTGAAGATACTGATTGCGCGACCTCCCATTCCTCCGGCGATCATTACGTCAGCGCCAAGGCTGTTTACAAAACCGGGCACCTGTCCCGGTGAATGAGCGGAAAAGAATGGATTATTTACTGCTTCTGTTCTTAGTATTTCATTATTTTCAATGTTGACAACCGTGAAGTACGGGCATCTTCCAAAGTGATGACTTACAGAACTGTCAAGAGTTTTATCGCTGTCCGAAGACACTACTATTCTCATAGAGCTATCCTTCACTTATTCTGTCGAGTTGTTCAAGAATGTCCGCAACCTGTGCTCTGAGATCGCGAAGCTTTTCTGTAAGTATCTCAAGTTCTTCAACGTTTCCACTGATTTCTTCTGAAATGACTTCAGGATTTCCAGCCATACCGGAATGGTTCTTCGCCGTAGCTGATCCCATTTTCTCGAGTTTTTTATTTATGAAAGCTTCTACGTTTTCCTTCACAGTCCCGTTTTTCGCGATATAGCATGATACCGAACCGGCCTGGAGAACTTGAATAGCGTTTGGACCGTCATTTGCGCTCAGATCGGAAGCCAAGTCTTTCTTAAGAACGATCTGAGCTGCCATTATGCCCGCTCCACTGCTCTGGCTGATAGAAGGATTTTCAAAGGTCTCATATGACATGTCATCTGTGTCAACCAGTATGAACCAGGGAGCCCTGCCAAAAACGGGACTGATCTTTGAATCAAGATCCTTCCCCTGTGAACTGACTATTACATTCATCTAATTTTATTATCCCTTTCTTTGTTCTATAAGCTGCTTAACTCGGCTGGCAATGTACTCAAGAGTATCCGCTACATTCTGTACCTGCCTCTTCAGGGAATCCGTTTCAACGAATTCAGGATTCCGGGGAGGATTGTACTGCGGATATCTACGCCAGAGCGGCAGACCGGTCTCATAGAAACGGTTCCTATAGCCTCTTCCACCTCCCCGACCATATCTGACAAACCTTCTTCCTGCTCCCCTTCCGGGAGCCGAATCATATCCACCTGACGGATAACCGGCACAACTTCCCATAGATCTCCCTGTAAAGGGCCCTTCACCAAGAGGTCCAGTTCCATCTCCTGCTGGCATGATTACTCCTTCCTCTCTTTTGTTTCTCCATCGTTTGCATGATGGACTTCCATATGATTGTGATATTCATGAAAGAAACTGTGCAGAATTCTGTCAGTTTCCTCAAGATCCTTAACCCAGGTATCAAGGTAAGTATTACCCTCTTCCGTAAGAGTGTAGACTCTTCTGGCAGGACCCGAGTCGCCTTCGGACCACATTGATGTAACGAATCCTTTCTCCTCAAGGCTTCTGAGAATTCGGTAAATAGTACTGGAATCAGCTGGATTTCCGGTAAAACCAAAGCGGTCAAGGTTCTCAAGAAGCTCGTA
>DAOWJX010000126.1 GCA_030640155.1 Candidatus Aegiribacteria sp.
GATTTGGGAAAAATGGAAACCATACTTAACAGGGCTATTAAAGAAGCCGAAACAGCGACCGATTTACAGCCTAATTTCGCGGCTAATTGGATTAGTAAAGGAGTCATTTACAGAGAAATCTTCAATTGCATTGCTTTCCGCATGCTGTATGCTGTATCTTTGATACTGAAGAAAATCTGTTCGCTGATACAAACACAATGGAGGATACTTGAGCAAGAATGAAATTGCAGCAGGAAACACCATAGCTCTCAGGATACCGGACGGGAGAATGGTGTCACTTTCAAAGGATATTTCTGACGATATTCTGACAAAACCGGTTCCTGCCGATACCGGTGATGGAAGAGAAGTATACCGCAGAGGATTGATCCTCGCTCTTGATCAGGCGGTGAAAAGAGCATTCCCGGATGCTGAATTGTGGGTAGAGCATTCGATTTCGCTTGGCTTTCGATGCAGATTGAACAACAGGCCGGATATCAGCGCAGAGGAGCTTGTTGAGATATTAAGTATGGAACTGGATCGGGTTGTCAGTGAAGCAATACCGATAAGATCGGTAAAATCAGATCTTGCTGATAATAAACAACTTCCGGAGGATTTTCGAAGACTTCTTTCCTGGAGTTCACATTCCCGCGAAATCAGAGGGAACAGGCTGGAAAGCAGTTGTGCTTTTGCCCTCGGGCCTGCTGTTCCGAATACCTCATGGCTCACAAAATGGGAGTTGAAGCCGCTTTCGAGGGATTTTGTATTGAGATTTCCAGGAGCTGCTTCATGGCCCGAGATAAACGAATGGAAGCCTCGATGGAAACTGAACAGGGAATTCGACCTCGAGGAAAAGCACTTCGCACGTATGCGGGTACAGAATATTGATCAGCTGAATCAGCGTATAGAAGAGGATGGCGGCAGAGAGCTGGTAATAATGAGCCACTTCTATCAGACATACAGAATGGTTCAGATCGTGCAGAAGCTCGAAAAGATGTATCCATCCAGGAGGATCATAACGATTGCGGGACCATCATCCAGCGGTAAGACTACTTTTGCGAGACTACTCATGACATACCTTGTTGCCAAGGGCTTCGGAGCCCGCGTGATCAATGTTGACAACTATTTCAGGAATCGTCACGAGACTCCCACAGGTCGTGATGGAAAGCCTGATTTTGAGTGCCTGGAAGCTATCCATACCGAATTGTTCGGTGAGCACCTGAATATCCTTCTTCAGGGAAAGGAAGTGAGAACACCTGTATTTGATTTCCATGCAGGTATCCGCATCGACGATCAGGTTCCAATGAAACTTGAGGAGAGAGAATTCCTGCTTGTAGAGGGTATTCATGGCCTGAATGACGCACTGACACCGGGAATCGATGAAGAATCTAAATTCAGGATTTATGCTTCAGCATTGACACAGCTTAATATTGACAGAATAACAAGAATGTCTACTTCGGACAGCAGGCTCGTCAGGAGAATGGTAAGAGACAGCACACAGAGAGGGTATTCCGCGGAAGAGACGATTACAGCCTGGCCCTCGGTTAAGAGAGGTGAGAGAATGAACATCTTCCCATTTCAGGAGGACGCTGACGCGATGTTCAACTCCTCGCTTGCTTACGAGCTGCCCGTACTTAAAAAATATGCTGAACCTCTCCTCAGGAAAGTAAAGCCGGGTTCACACGCTTACCATACCGCCATGAAGATGCTTGACCTTCTTGATCTGATAAAACCTATTGATGAGGATCTTGTTCCCAGAACAAGCCTTCTGAGGGAATTCATTGGTAATTCGATATTTATGGATAAGAAATGAAAAAAATAGAAGAAAATTACCAACTTGTAATGGATGACAGACGTTTATTCGATATCCGCTTCTGGCAATCTCAGGGAGATATAGCTATTTTTGAAGCAGTAACGAATATGCTGAATGATTATTTTTTGATTCGAGGGAAGAATGCTGACGAGTCCAGACTTCAAAGAACTGTTGAAAATTTTCGAAAAGCATAGAATACGTTATCTTATTGTTGGTGGATACGCAGTTATGAAATACAGCGAACCACGATTCACGAAAGATCTTGATGTGTTTATTGCGACTGATCCAGGTAATGCAAGTAGTGTATATATGGCATTGAAGGAATTTGGTGCACCACTGGAAAATCTTACTTCAGATGATTTTACAAACAAAGATTATTTCTATCAGATGGGAAGACCACCTTTGAGAGTCGATATCATGATGTCGATTCCGGGAATAGAGTTCGATCAGGCATGGACGAATCGTAAAGCTGTTGAATTGGATGATCTTAAGATACATTTCATTTCGCGGTCTGACCTCATACGATCAAAAGAAGCAAGCGCAAGACCACAGGATAAGATCGATGCTGATAATCTTAGAAAAGCCGAACGATTGGATGCGGTTAACAATAAATAGTGCGCTGTTTTGCTAGGAGTACTTATGGAATTTGTGTTCAGTGAGTACTTCTGAAGGATTCCTTTATGTCACTCCATCCTTCTTGTCCAGCATCAGCAAAATCCCACCATTGCCATATATACCATTCTCCCACCGAATCCTGACGACAGATGAAATGCGCGATACCGGATGCGGAAGTGCCCGTTGAATCTTCACAACCCATGAAAACCCTGAGGGAATAATCTCGTGGAAGAACGAGGGTCGCACCTGTACTGTCTCCACTCCATGGATATTGATCAGATCCTAATAACGTAAGCCAAATCTCGGATGCCTGACTGAACATCGATTGATGGATATTCTGCTCTGTATCAAACCCCCAGCTGAGTGTATCCCCATTTGATTCATAGTAGAACTCGAAATCACTTCTGAAACAGCCCATGTATTCGTTGAGGTTTAACTCATGATATGAATTATCAAAATTTGCGATGCTTTTTAATACGTTGTCAGTTGGAGAATAATATATGAAATTTCGATGAGGTGATTCAACAGGATTGCAGGCGATTAGTATCAAGGTTGGAACCATCGAGCATAATAATTTCGTATAATTTCTTAATTGGCTTTTATCAGTTTTCATTGTCAACCTCCCCAAATATATTATACTTAAAATAATTGTTTAAGAACTGCAATTGGTTTTAGACGAATATGGTTGCGATGCTCCAACAATTGGCAGGTTTCCAGGAAATCCGGATCAGATTGAAACTCCTTGACCTTCTTGATCTTATCAGACCTATTGATGAGGATCTTGTTCCCAGAACAAGCCTTCTGAGGGAATTCATTGGTAATTCGATATTTACGGATAAAGACAGAAGAGAGGATAGATGATGATAATTCTTCTTATAGCGCTTATTGCGGCTCCGAGGCCTGGTCCTGACATGACCGTTCTGAGCCGCCCAATAGCCGGACCCTACACGCACCTCCTTGATGAGCAAAGAGCTGAGCATGATTACGACGCTGTTCACTATACGGTCTGGGTGGAAGTATTGCCTGAAATCGGAGAACTTGATTGCACGTCAAGCATGATCTTTGCGTCGAACGTTTCAGGTCTTAATCATATCAGGCTGGATTTTCTGGAGATGAGTATCGATTCGGTATGGGATACCACCGGCCCTCTTGTTTATTCACAGATGCAGGATTCAGTGGTGGTGACGCTTTCCTCGGTAATGAACCCGGGTGATACATCGGAAGTGTTTCTGTCATATTCAGGAACTCCATGGAATGAAGGCGCCGGAGGTTTCGGGGGATTCTGGTTCTACCCGGACGTTTACTTCCATATGGGGGTTGGTGTCTATACAGATCCGCCGTCCCTGGGAAGGGCCATCTTTCCATGCTGGGATCATCCTTCAGACAAGGCCAGCATTGAATTTTACATAACCGTACCGGATAATCTGTATGCTGTCGCAAATGGCGATCAGGCCTGGAAAAGGGAATTACCCGACGGCAAAGCCTTTTTCCACTGGGTTCAGCCGCAGCCGATGCCCACATATCTTGCTGCTTTCTCAGTGACCGATTACGAAGTTCTGCAGGATTCAACTTATAACTGGATCTGGTATTACGTATATCCGGATGATATAGAAGACGCGCTTATCAGTTTCCAGAATGTGGATCTCATGATGGATCAGTACGAAAGTACATACTGTGATTATCCATGGGACACCAAATTCAGCTTTGTCGAGACACCCAAAGGTGACATGGAACACCTGACGCAGGTTTATCATTGGGCTCCTTGTATTAACGGGTATAATAATTACGACTGGCTGCTCGCGCATGAATTGAGTCATCACTGGTGGGGTAACTGCGTAACAGAGGAGATCTGGACGGATGTCTGGCTCTCCGAAGGATTCGCAGTCTACAGCGAAGCCGTATGGGCGGAATATTACGGAGCGGAAGCATACGATGATTACATGGTCAATGATATTATGATTCCATATCTGAACAGCGGGGAAATGGTTCCAATTACCAACCCTACCAGTCCTTCGGAAATGTGGAGCTATACGACATATCAGAAGGCTGCGAGCGTCCTTCATATGCTTCGGCACATACTCGGTGATACGGTGTTTTACAACACACTGCATAACTATTTCAATGAATTCGCATACAGCAACGCTACGACTGATGATTTCCGTGATCACGTTGAAGCAGCGTCCGGAGAGGATATCGACTGGTTCTTTAACACCTGGTTGCATGACTGGGGCTATCCTGTATACTATCTTGAGTATAACTGGGTTGAAAATGCAGGTAACTGGGATGTAACCGTTGATCTGGAGCAGATTCAGACAGTCGGACCTGTTTTCACAATGCCGCTGGAATTCGGGATCTACGGATCTTTAGAGGATACGCTCGTTGTAATGTGGAATGATCTGCAAACTCAGAGCGAAGTATTTACGGTATCCTTCGAGCCGACCGAAGTACAGTTCGACCCGGGGCATTACGTTCTTTCCCCACACCTTACAGGAATTGATGACCATCCTCAGCCTCCACCTTTCGGTACGGGAACCCTTTACTTCACGCCTAATCCGACGTTGTCCGTGACAGTTCTGAACTGGAGCGGAATGGCCGATTCAGAGCTTTCGGTGACGCTTTATGATCTTTCCGGTAGAATGATCAGGGAATGGAACCTGAACGGAGGAGGAGACAGGCATTTGGATCTGTCCTCTGTCCCATCCGGGCTTTACCTGGTGGAAGCTTCAGGTCCAGGCAACATACGTCAGACAGCCAAGCTTATTATCCAGGGTCGGATATGATATTCTGAAGGAGGGATAGAATTGAGCAAAAAGGCCAAGCTTCTGTCGATTCACCGCCTTGAGAGTCTTACTGATGGTATATATGCGATTGCAATGACCATAATGGTTCTCAGTCTTCCGCTGCCGAAAACGATACACAACATCAGTTCAAACAGCGATCTCCTGGATCATCTTCTTAATTACTCGGAGCTTTTCTGGACCTATCTGATAAGCTTCCTCCTTCTGGGCAACTTCTGGATAATCCAGCAGAAACTGTTCAAATACGTGAAAATTACCTGCGAGAAACATCTCTGGGCTAACCTGGGAGGACTTCTGGTGGTCTGTGTGATCCCCTTTTCGTCTTCACTGATCGGAAATCACATCGATTACTTCGTTGCCAACATCTTCTTCCATGTGAATATCTTCCTGATAGGGATGTTTTTCCTTCTTCAATGCAGAACGCTTTTGAAGCATACAGAGATGCTTAATGAGGGTGTTGACAGGAATGCGATTGGGCGGATAATCAAAATCAACCTGGTTCTTCCATGTCTGTCCATAACCGGGATTGTATTAGCTTTATTCTCACCCGCATGGAGCCCCATGATCTACATACTTGCCCCGTTTCTGACAACGAGGATAGCGAACCGGACTCGAGGAGATATATAGAAGCCTTCAATCAAGCGCTTTAAGGATTGCTCCGAAGACCGCGTCAGGCCGTTCAACGACTGTGATACCGCTGAATTCAAGGATATCTTTCTTTGCCTACCACGTTTCTTCCTTTTTGCGTATCATGGCTCCTGCATGACTCTGCGAGACTCCTGTCTTTGTGTATTTGCCACCGAGGAAGACAACCATCGGCTTGGTTACCTCACCTCTCCGGACAGCTTCCGCAAGGTCATTCTCCTGCGAGGTGCCTGTTTCACCGTATATCGCCATAACTTCAGTGCGTGGATCCTTTTCAAACGCTCTTGCCGCATCGAGGATGGATATTCCCGGAACGGGATCACCTCCAACGCATACAACTGCGGAAAGTCCGGGATAATCTTCACTCCAGAGGGGGCCGAATGTTCCATCTTCGCGGGGACCAGGCAGGTTGGGCCTGCAGTGAAAAGCGCCCAGAAGTTGTGAAAGACCGCCAGACCGAGAGATGACACCGACTTTTCCAGGTTTGTAGTTCTTTTTTGCCCACGTTGCGCTTCCTCCGATGAGTCCGAAAAGGTAACCCGAAGTATCAAGAAGGCCGACAGTGTTTGGACCTAGGTATACAGAATCTTTTATTGAGGCATATTCCTTAAGAACGATTTCATCCTGCGTCGGCACTCCATCAGCTGTGAGAACAAGGAATCTCAATCCTGCATCAATGGCGTCTATAGCTGCTTTCCTCACAGCACCGGCGGGTACGAAGAAAACCGCGGTATTCAGCTGCGGGAAGGAATTTACAGCTTCTGCTGCGGAATTGAATACAGGCACACCATCTACTTCCTGCCCGCCCTTTCCAGGGGTACAGCCCGCAATGATGTCTGTTCCAAATTTTCTCATCATTCGGGATTTGCTCTTTCCCTGTCTTCCGGTAATCCCGAAGACGAGGGTTTCGGGAGTATCAACGTCTGCAAGATATTTCAGTATTCCAGCCATCAGTCCACCTCCGCAGGCATTTTCAGATCTATTCTGATCTCACCGTTACCTTCAAGAAGGGATGCTGTTTCACACATGAGGCATCCGATGCATCTTGCATCAGGGTTCACTTCCAGTTTTCCGTTATTCCAGAGCAGGTATCCGGTGGGGCATGCGCTGACCGAAGGCGGCTCTTCCTCGCTATCCCACTTCTCCGGATAGAAATAGATGTCACCAGGTGGGATTTCCACTCTTATTGCAGGTTCTCCTTCGGGTGATGGCGGTGGTTGAACATGTGGCGGATTATCCATCGCGATACCTTCGATATCATCCACCATGGCATTCGGGAAGATCTCCGGGGGGTAGGTTTTTACCGGAACCGGAAGGTCAGCTGAAACTCTTTCAAAGAGTTCTCTTGCTTTGTCTTCATCCGTGCCGCCGAATCTAAGAAGAGCCGGCAGGGGAGTGGGAGATTCCCTGAGAGCTTTCCAGACCGCCGCTGCAATGTGGTGCTGGTTCTGAAAAGCCATTCCGGAACCGGTCAGAAGGAGTACCTGCGCGCCTTTCTGAGCGAATATAGTCCGAAGAATTCGGTAGCTCTTGAATGCGGAGAGTCCTCCGGATGTATCCGATTCGTTCATTGTGTAGATATCGGTTCTTGAACCCGTAGTCATTTCCCAGAGCATTTTACCTCCACCACCGCAGAGATTCGTTGCAACCAGGAGAGTTCCTTCAGGCGGAGTTTCGCGGTTCTGTCTGAAGAATCCGGTTCCAGCAGGGTCAGCGTTGTTGATCAGTTCTACCACCTGCTCAAGGGGAGTAAGATCGCTGGAGGATTTCAGGTCGGGTGGGAAGAACAGGTCTTTTTCACTCTTCTTTACTGCCGATTTTTCGAATTCCGCTCTGCAGTCAACAGCAGTAAGAGAACCATCATAGAGAACGCCTATAGGGTTGACTTCTAATACGGTAAGTCTGTACCCGATAAAGGTACTTATGAGACCTTTCAGAAATACGGAAACATTTTCATGGTTTTCAAGTGTGTCAATCACTGCCAGTTTCTTTGCTATATCTTCTGAGTCAATGGGAGTTAGAAGCGAGAATGGAATTGTTACCAGAGTTCCTGATCTTCCTTCAACGCCGGAACCGCCTTCGGTGCTGAAAAGGAGTACTCCGCCCGGAAGCTGATTTTCGGAACCAAAATCAAGCATACATCCCGCATAGTATTCAGCTTTCAGTTCCAGCCCTTTTGCTGCGAGCACTCCATCCGCATGTCCCCAGTCGCCGGAGGAAAGGAGATCATCGAGATTAGAATCGAATTCGGATCTTGTTTCGACTTTTCTGACGAGACCGTGCTTCTTTCTGCTTGTTGCTCCAGGTATCTGCGCTTTGAGAAAAATTGGAAATTCGGGTAACTCATCCGGAAGGCTATCACCGATTCTGACGTAAAAACCGTCTACTACAGGGACTCCATAGTTCTCAAGAAGAGTTCTTGTAAGATATTCCGGTAATGCTGGCATCGTATTCTCCTGTTAGCTATGTTGATTTCCGGAGCTCTCTCCAGGAACCACATGCTTAATGCTGTGCTGGTTAGCTTTCATCATCCTGTCTGTCTCTCGAACTGCCCTGTTCCATTGAAGGGCAACTCCTGGCTGAAGGCTGTAAAGGTAGTTGTACTCGGTATAGCAGCTGGCTGTGCATGCCTGACACGGAAGCTCAAGGGTGTTGTTAAAAGCCTTCTGGAATCCGGTATCAAGGGCATTCAATGAAGAAGGATACAGTCCGATAAGAAGGGAGCAGGGGTATACTTTTCCATCAGCGTCGATATTGCAGTACATTTTTCCAGCTCTGCATTTAACGCCGTGAAATTTCTCAGTCAGCCTGGTAGTTGAATAATCAGGCCATTTAGCAAGGCTCTTCAGATATCTTGTTGAGTTAGCTACAGGTGCTCCATTATTCTTCAAGGTCAGAAGTTTTCTGTATACATTCCTGTATTCCTCATCGGACGGCATCATGCCTGAAGTGTCGCCACCAAGCTTCTCGTTGTGGTGCAATGATTGAAAAGTGGTCTGGAAACCATATTTAAGTGCGGTTTCCATTATATGATCAAGATGGTTCATGTTATGGCGTGTGAGAACAGTTATAGTCCAGAGCCTTACTTTTCCGGAGGCTGTTTCCATTGCCCTTGTTACTTTTGCATGGCTGCCTTCTTCACGATTGCTATCGTGAGCTTTCTCAGGTCCATCATATGCCAGAACAAGATGGTCAATATTAGTGAGTATCTCGGGCTTCGCGGGAAGTATATATCCGTTTGAATCAAGGCTGACGTACATTCCCAGCTCCCGGGCATATGCGCAGAGTTCGGTTATATCATTCCGCATTAGAGGTTCCCCACCCCAGACACCTATTCTTCTTGTTCCGGCTTCAGACATCTGGCTGAAAAGATCTTTCCACTGCGCTGTGGAGAGATCCGGGCGCCCCTGATCAGGTATCTGGCAGTAGTTGCACCTGCTGCAGCAGTTGTCGGTGATGGAAACCATCACATTCACCGGTTTTCTTCGCCCGAAGAGCCCGAGAGCGGCATCGATTCCCATACTGATCTGGCCGAACAGATTCACCTGTGATCTCCTTCCGGAAGCCCCATCCATTGGGGTCCGTACATGTTCTTTTTCATTATCCGTTTAGCTTCTCTGTTCTGACCGAAGAGATAGTAGGCAATGTTGTACCATCTTTTGGCTCCTATTTTCAGAATTCCCATTAAGGGACCGTCAGTCCCAGGTCTGGTCTGCTCTTTTTTTCCTCTAAATGTTTTCTCTATTTTCGCAACAAAATTCGCCTGAGCTTTCAGGAAAGTACTGGAGGGAGGTTCTGTGAGAGGAGGTATACAGACTTCCTCAAGATCTTCAAATGAACCGGTAACACCGTTGCCTTTTACAGTTGTCTCGACTGAGAGAGGATCGATGCCCATTAAGCTGGCTACCGAATAATCCAGCGCAATCCTGTCAGTGGAAGCGGCAATGAAATCAGTCTGCTTCGGGATTCCCGGTTTTGGACCGTTACCTTCGAGTGAAATTGTCCCATCAGCAAGAGTAAGAATGACTGGAATGACGGAATTCACTGCTACTACATAATCCGCAAGTCTGTAATGATAATTGTGCCTGTTATCATCCAGACAGCCGTAAAGATGCTTCATTGCAACCGAGATAACCGATCTGTAGTGAGTTTTTACAACAGGTATGGAAACGACAGGCATCTGCGTGCAGATCTCCGGAATGCCGAATTCGAGGTTTCCCACCTTTTTCAGTATCCATCTATGTTCTGAAAAATTATGCCAGATGAGATTGTGTCGTTCAGCGACATCCTTCATCCGTGTTACTCGGAATGCTCTTGTCGCGTCGACCAGTATCTGGCTCGATTCACCAAGATATATTCTTCCAGTATGTTCGGAAACCTTTTCAGCAAACGCTTCGACTACCCAGGGTGAAGTGTCGACTCCAGGTCTTATATAATCCCACGTAAGGTTTAGTTTAACAAGGATATCACTCCCCGCGGGAAGAAGCGATTTCCAATTCAATTCATCGAGAATATCATGGACCGCCTGCCGAACTCCATTCCTGGTGGATGCGTAGAAAACTTTCATTCAGTTCCTTCCAAAGTTGTTAAGATGGAATATACATTGACAGGGCTGAGATTCAACTATAGAATTTTGTAGTAATTTTGTTGGAAATACATATCACCTTGTTTGAAAGGAAATACTAATGAGAAAAGCTGTTTCAGTGGTCATTCTCCTGTTCGGCTTCGTCATGGCAGCAGCTCCCGTATTCGGCCCCTACAGCTGGATTGAAGCTACAGGCGGCAGGATCGACGTTGGATATTACGGAGCTCCATGCATAGTGGACTGGAACGGAGACGGCCTGAAGGATCTGGTTCTGGGCCAGTTCGCCAGCGGCAAGATAAGGTTTTATGCAAATTCCGATTCAAATGATTCTCCGGTTTTCACCAGCTACAGCTTCATTCAGTCGAATGGAACGGACATAACACTGCCCTATGGTTGATGCACAGGCGCGACGAATCCACAGGTTGTGGATTTCAACAACGATGGTATTCTCGACATTGTGGTAGGTGACAGAAACGGCTTCGTCAATTACTTCCGTGGTACTGCTACAGGTGTGTTGACAACGGAACCGGACATAAAAGCGAATGGATCGACCATTGATGTAGGAAACAGTTCCGCTCCGGTCATTGTCGACTGGAATGAGGACGGGTTACTCGATCTGATTCTGGGTCAGGAGAGTACATCACCGGGAAGCGTGCGGCTATATCTTAACAGCGGAACACCAGAAAACCATGCATTCACCACATACACCTGGATCCAGAGCAGCAGCTCAAATATCACATTGTCCCGCTGCACTCCGCAGGTAGTAGATCTCAACCTGGATGGTAAAAAGGATCTTATCTGTGGCGAAAACACCGCAAAACTGGTTTACTACGAGAATGTCGGAACCAATGCATCACCAGTATTCAGCGGTTATGAGTACCTCGAAAGTAATGGATCCGATATTGATCTCTATTACGGGTCAAGGCTCTGGGTGAATGACTGGGACGAAGACGGACTTCCCGATCTCCTTGTGAGTGATTACAATGGCTGGGTCTACCTGTATTACAATATTTCTACAGGGATCGAAGATGAAGCAGGTACCGAGCTTATCTCCAATTGTGAATTGAACATATCTGGAAGCCCCACAAACGGCTATTTCAGTGTGAGTATTCTCCTTGATGCAGACAGCGATGTGCAGTTCCGGATATACTCCGCCGACGGTCGAATTGTATCCGAAACCGGAACTGCTCAATTCAATGCCGGTGAGCACGAATTCGGCTTTGATATTTCCGATGAACCGTCCGGCATATACTTCATTCAGATTGATACTGGAAGCATAATCCTGTCGGAAAGCGTAATTCTGCTTCCTTAACGGACTTAAACGGGATTATTGAATATCAGAATATTTCACTCTATTCAGCTGCCGGCAGTTTCAGTGCTGCCGGCAGATAGATCCTGCAGTAATCCTTCGCGGATTACCTGAGTATCACCAGCCTTCTTGAGGTTTCGCTTTCAGCTGAAAAACGGAGGAAGTATATACCCGGCTCAAGATCGGAGACATTCAGGTTCAATGTAGCATTTATCGGGGATGTTCCGCTCGTTTCGAGGACAAGTCTTCCACAGATGTTGTACAGGCCAAGTGTCCAGTCCTGCTGATCTTCCGAGAACAGATGAACATTGACGGCTTCATGTGAAGGATTGGGGAAGGGATAACCCATCGGTGAAGCTGGTATCGGGGATCCACCTGAAAGACCCGTATATCCTGTGTAAGCTCCTTCAATTGTGATATCGTCAATAAAGAAGCCAAGCCCCGTATCACTGTCATTGTCTGTCTTGAACCGGAATTCAACCTGAATACCGGTACCAGCTTCATACATGGAGAGATCATATGAATAAGGCACCCAGCCTGTTCCATTTCCTTTGCCGCCTTGACCCAGAGCCCCGCCTGACCCTATGAAAGTAAGAGTATCCGAGGTACCTGCGACGAGATCATGGATAATCAGGTAAAGGCCGTCACAGCCATAGATTGCCACATCAAAAGTGGTCCAGAACTCAAGCGAAGCTTCCGGTGCAAGTATCAGCTCAGGGGAGATCAGTTCGCAGTCCATGTTATTCACATAGCCACCAGCATCACCACAGTGCCATGAATGAATGGGTGAATGACTCTCGGAATCTGTGATATTCCACATGTCATTCGTTCCCGAATGCGTCCAGCCTGCATCACCCGACTCGACATCATTTGAAATTCCTGTTTCACCTACAGTAAGTCTCAGAGTATCCTCTGTAGCGTATCCAGTGGTCTCCGAAAGAATGTCAAAGTAAAACCATGGGAAAGACGGGGAAGGAGCGCTGGCGGATAGCTCACATACGAATGAGAGTGTTCTGGTACTGTCTTCAGGAATAGAATCAACCCAGGCTGAATCCTGTGGCCAGGAAACCCATGTTGGATATTCAGTCATTCTTACGGACACATCGCTTGCGGTCAGGAGCCCAAGATTTGCGATATTGACATCCAGCTGAAATGTTTCTCCCGGTTCCGGTATCCCGTTCGCGTTTCCGCCAGTTTCGTCATCAACAGAATAGGTTGTGAAGTAAAGACCGGGAGCATATACCAGAAGAGGTATGGAGATATCCCAGGTACCCTGACCGGAAACAAGCTGCCCGTTAAGTGTCACGACTGAACCGGTTTCAGAGGAACCGTTCACGTTAAGCGCCAGAAGTGGGGATCCGGTCGATTCACTTCCTGCCGGAATACCGCCAAAGGAACTTGAACTCTGGGTCAGGGTTGCGGGACCGCTTATCGAAGTAATGTTAATTACAACATCTGTAAGATCCTCATTACCCTGATTCAGGAGTGTAATATCAAGATCAGCAGAGCATCCGGGGGAAAGGTGTCCCAAGCCTGCTGTATCGTTTACGAGCAATTGAGAAATAACGGGGTCCGGTCCTGAAGCCTGTTCAATAATAAGTGATGTTCTTCTGATTCCCGGTCCTGTGACGGTCAGAGTAATGCTTCCGTTAACCGGTTCGGAAAAGTAGAAATCCACGTGCCCTGTCGCATCCAGCTCCACAGCGCTCCAGTAGTCCCCATCGTCATGAACACAGACTGTCAATCCCTCAGGATCGGCACCTGTGACCTGCACTGGGAAGATCGAAGTATTGGCAGTAACGATATCCGGACACAGAACTTCGATTTCCAGAGGGTATATTCTGTACGGTCTGAAGGAGGGATCACCCAGAAGGTTAACATCGTACTGATGCCATCTGTACACGTTCTCCCACTGGCTGTACGGGATGAAATACTCTTTAGTGTATGCCAGCAGTTCCCCAAGGGTCAGAGTCCAGTTACTGTAGAGGTAATAAAAGAAAATCTGATCAAGGGCATCAGAATAACCGTAAAGGGGATTACCCGGAGAACCCCATCCATAACTGGAGTTGCCTATAAACCCGACGCCTCCCCCTGAGGAATTTGTAATGAAATGTTCGGCAATGGCATCGAAATCGAATGCAGCGCTCCAGCAGCCGATCGAGTACATTACCGCAGAGAACCTTCCATCTGAATTGATGGCGTCCATATCTTCAGCGTACATGTAATCATCGCCCACTCCGAGGCATGAGTACCATGCGTGTCCATCATGGTTTACCAGATTCTGTCCTGCGTTCAATGCTGCCATTGTCGTTGACAGATTCTCGTTACCAAGAGCCTGATAAAGCTTTGTGATGTTCAGATAATCAGGCAGGAAGTGTTCATCGATGTAATCCTTGCTCTCTCCTGAATTGGTGTAGGGATTCGTCCACAATACTTCGGCAAGGAACAGAACATCCTGATAGAAATCATCTTTATAGCAATCTTCGTACGCGGCGATATTGTCCACGAATGTCTGTGCTTCAGTCGCGTTCTCGACAGTTGCTCTTCCAACGAAGATGTCAGGATGCAGGTCGACCTCATCGGCTATTTCACCGAAGATATTATTCAGATTGGCATCCCAGGTTCCGTCCAGATCGGAGAAGTACAGATCACAGGGCAGGCTGTCCTCGCGGGAAGCATATCCTGCTTCGCAGGTCATCGCGTAAGCGAATCTGAACGGCACTAAATTCGTATCTCCACCGAGAAGAAGGAAATCAAGGCCGTTTGTGAGGTAGTAATTCTTCGTAAAATTACGGAGTTTTTCCGCGTTGTCTCTTCCGGAGGACATGGAGTAGATCACGTCCATGGTTATGACCTCCGTAAGAATACCCTGA
>DAOWJX010000127.1 GCA_030640155.1 Candidatus Aegiribacteria sp.
GGGGTCAAATCTTTCCTCTTGATATTTGAATCAACTGGTCACAAAATCTATCAAATCTTTTCTTAATATTCTCAGGGCAGGTTGCTCCATTTCGGATACTTTACTTGATAATCTTTCTTTTACTGTAAAACAGCGTCAAATTGATGCTATTTGTCAAGAGGAAAGATTTGACCCTACCTCCCCTTCTAAAGACGATTGCTTATTTCAGTAGTCTTCCCAAAACCAGGTTACGAAGGTATCCTGCCATGCTCTCGCGGTGAAGGTATATCCACCTGGAACTTCAAGCATAATCACAAGGATAATTCTCCTGCCGGATGAAGCTGTAAGTATTCCGGCAATTGTTGAAGTATCATTCAATGATCCGGTCTTGCCCCTGAAAGCCCCTCTCGGGAGATTGCTCATTCTGGATTCAAGTGTTCCATCCACACCGTTTACAGGTAAGGTCGCCAGGAATTCCACACCCCATTCAGGTGAATTGATTCCGTTTGACAGAATAGCAGCAAGGTGACTTGGAGCCAGAAGATTCAGTCTTGAAAGTCCTGATCCATCAGCAAGCTGTACTCCTGGAACACCGGGGACAAGATCTCTGAGAATCTGTCCTGCAATATCACAACCCGCGCCGGTCGAGGCGGGAACTGATCCCATCTCCAGACTTACAGTTCTTAGAACCATTTCAGCTATCATGTTTCTGCTCCATTTGTTCATTGAGGTCAGAAGAACGAATAGAGGGTCTGAATGGATCACCGATGTTCGGATAAGTGTAGTGTCATCCGGTGCTTCCCCTTGCAGGACGCTGTCAATATTCAGTCCGGTACTCTCAAGTGCGAGGGAGAACATTTCCGAGAATTCCATTGATGGGCCGGCAAAAGGTTTGTACAGCACTAAATGAGTATCCGGAAGTATAGTGCCCTGAAGAGTAAGCCTGGGTGCATTATCTTCCCATCCATCAACAGTGGTTCTTATCTGAATTCTGCTTCCGATGATAAGGTTATTGGTGATTTCAAGATCAGGCAGGGGAGGGTAGACGAATGTTCTCATGGAATCGCCGACTGTTGAAATAATAACCTGAAGAATATTATCTCCAATTGAAAGTCCTTCGATTGGAGGACAGTACACTTTACTCCAGTCATTTACATCCCATCCCGGACAGTGGGATTCCTCATTGAATTTCGAAGTATCCCAGAACAGTTTCCAGGATGAGCCCGGTGGAAGAGACGCGGCTGTTTCCAGAGCCATTATTTCCACATGTTCCGCGCTCAACAGAGGAGCGCCGGAACCGATTATGTACAGGTTACCGCCCGATATATCAGCAAGTACTTCTGTTTCGTAAACATAGGAAGGCCCAAGTTTCATTAGAGCAATGTAAGATGTTACCAATTTTACAGTTGATGCCGGTCTGAAACACTGGTCCTCATTTATGCTCAGCAGAATTTCTCCTGTCTCAGTATCCTGAGCGTAAATCCCAGCGCGCCAGGTTGCAGGAATTTCCGGCATTTGTAATGACACAGAGAGAAGCAGTAGAAAATGAAAAACTGGATTCAACGAAACCTCCTGTTGACATGGAACGATATGAAGCTACATTTGAATCTTGAATATAATCGACCATTAAAGGAAGCGTATACGGAGGAAAGAATGAAACGTCTGTTCGCGTTATTGGGAATTATGTTTTTTTTCGCAGGTTGCGGTCGGCAACTCCCCCAGGATGCTGCTATTATGGTGGGATCTGAAACTGTCTCAAAGGATAAACTTGCATCCGCTCTGGAGCCGTTTCATGGTGATTCTCAACTGGTAAACCTCAGGGTCGAAAGCATAATTAACAGACTCCTCATACTTCAGGATGCTCAAGCAAGAGAATTTGATACCCGGCCTGAATTTCAACGCAACACATACGCGATCGAGAATAAGCAATTGCGTCAACGCTGGCTTGAACGGATACTGGATGAGAAAGTGGAGCTTTCCGAGGATACGGTGGAGGAATACTATTCCCAACTTGGCACAATGGTGAGTTATACATCGATAACTCTTGATGACAGTATTCTTTGTGACAGTCTCAGACAGCTTGTTCTGAATGGACATGATATGGGAAATCTGGTTGAACAGTTCTCGATAGATTCATATGAGATAGCTGTCAGGGGTATTTTCGGACCTGTGGATCTGATGAGATCTTCTTCGGAAGATTTCAAACTTTTGCAGGGACTCGAAGCAGGGGATGTATCTCTCATACTTGCTTTCGATTCAAACTGGAAATTTCTGCAGATAGAAAGCATTTTCAGTGATTCTGTTCCTCCTTTTGAAGACATAGGTGAATCCATATCCAGACAGATTCTTGGTAATCTGAGAGATGAGTACAGATTGAGACTTGAAGACAGCCTTGTAACTGTATATGATCTCCGGATAACATCTGGAGTACCTGAACTTATTGCGGAGCATGCAATCGACAATGCAGGTAACTATGAACCCTACTCCAGCGAACAGGAAGAAATTGCTGCATACACATTTACAGGGGGAGAACGGTCGCTTCTGGATTTAGTTGAAGATATAAGGGACATGCCCGTTTTCGTTTTCCGCACACCTTCCGATCATGAATGGGTCGAGAGTTACTGCAGAACACAGGGGTTGTACGATATGATGGCATTTGAAGCCAGAAAGCTTCAAATGGATACTCTGCCTGAAATACTGTCCATAGTCGGACGACAGGCCTCAGATGAGCTGCTTGATGTGTATTACAGCCTGGTAATTGAGCCTGGAATTGAACCGACTTCCGCGCAGTTACTCGAAATGTATGAGGATAGTCTTTCAAATCTGATTGTTTATGAGAAGAGGACATTTAAGACAATCGGTGCAATAGGAGAGGATCAGCTGGAAACACTTCATCAGATTGTGTCAGAAGGTGAAGAACCATTTAACCGTGTAGATGATCTGACACCGCTTGTTGACCTTCTTGCCCCGGACGAGACCGTTCTCACTAATCCCTTGGCATTCAATGATATTCCAGCCCCATGGAATGAAATGCTTTTCGGGGCTGAGTTATTCGAAACCGTCTTCTGTTCTCTTTCAGCCGAGCGAGTTCTTGTCTTTAAGGTTGAAAAGATCATTCCGGAGCATCAGGCATCTTTTGATGAATCCAGGGAGAGCCTTCTTGAACCTGTCAGGGTTATGAATGAAGAAAAAGTTGTGTCAGGACTTGTAGACAGTCTGCGATCGGTATATCATATTCAATTGGACAGAAATTTTATTGATGGATTTATCTATGCCGATTCTTTGATTGAAATAATTCCATCTGAACCGGTATCTTCTGACAGTCAGGAGATAATCTAATATGCATGCAGATTATTTGAATATTGTTTCGGGAGGTGTATGAATGAACTGCCGATGCTGTGGACACGACAACAACGGACGGGATACCGGCAAGTGCGATAACTGTGGTTTTGAGCTTTCATCACAGAATGATTCCATTAAGGATAAGAGAATTGCACTTCAGAAGAAACTTGATAAACCTGTCAGCTTCAAAGAACGGACTAAATTCACAGTCCCTCCTCCCAGAGGACATATTCCAACACTTGGTGTTCTGATTGCGATTATAGGGCTGGCCACGGCATTTGTGGTTACTCATGTTTTCGACCGGTCTGAATTTACGCCCGTACTTGCTCAAAGAATTCAATACGAGGAAGTAATAGAAGAAAATCCAGTTGATCCTATTGCTTCACTCATAGGCTCTGATATAGTTTACGTTTTGAATGATAGTGCATCCAGAGCATTACCAAGAGCAAATGTGGATATGACAATGATCCCGGAAGGATCAACAGTGTCATTTCTTGGAAGCAGAATAGTACCTTTACGTCCGGCGGCAAGTTACGTTCTGCAGAAAATCAGCCTCAGGGAAATTAAACCCCTCACGATTGACAGACTCTGCGTATGGACTGACAGCACCGAGACTGATTTCTTTTCAGCACCTCTCATCAGACTGGATCAAACCATTGTTGACACCATTCCCGGAGCTGTGATTATTAAATTCTACTTTACACCGGAGATGATCAGAGGGAGTGTGGATGAATTCAGTATCCGTTATGACAAAGCCATCACCACAGATGAATTCACTGACAGCCAGCTGAGCGATGTGGTTTTCACTGTTTCCAGGAGGCTGCGGGGGAAAGACTACGGTGAAAGACAGATTCAGGTTGCCACCATGTTTGACTACGATGCCTACAATCTTGGTGAAGCGGTACAGCTCATGAACCGGATAGTACCATTTGTGATTGACAGTCTTGGATACAGTGGTTTTTCGTTGAGCGTATTTTCACTTACCGATTAACCCGCGAATCTCACCTGATCAACACAAGTCTGACGGAAGAAACAGATTGCCCCGACAGGTATACGGCAGTGTATACGCCCGATGGAATACTTTCATCAGCCGGCCAGTAACATATCCTGTCTGAACTCCCTGCGGAGGCAACCCGGCTGAAGATCAGCCTTCCGGATGTGTCGTAGATTAGAACCGTACCCTCTATATCA
>DAOWJX010000046.1 GCA_030640155.1 Candidatus Aegiribacteria sp.
CTAGTTTTTTGGGGACACGCACCAGAGCGTGCATGTCCCCGTATGACTACTCGGTTCTGAGGATCAGGTGGTAGCCGAAAGGCGTCTCGACTATTTCTGACATTTCTCCGGGTTCGATGCTGAATGCAGCTTCCTCGAATGCGGGATCCATTACGTTTCTACTGAAAGGACCAAGATCACCACCGACCTGGGAAGATGGGCAGTCGGAATACTCTCCAGCAGCTTCTTCGAATGTAAGTTCATTCGCGGATAATTCGTTCTCAATGCTCTCTATCAGTTCAAGAGCTTCCTCCTGAGTTCTGGTGGCACTGCTTCTTGATGCGCCTTCGTAGGCTATCAGTATGTGGCTTGCCTGAACTGTCTTCTGGCTGAGCACGATATGGAAACCGTAGGAGGTTTCAAACACCTGAGAGATCTCACCGGGTTCAAGAGCAAATGCCACCTCTTCGAATTCCGGAACCATTGCTCCCCTGGGGAACGCGCCAAGTGAACCTCCACGCTGGGAAGACGGACATGAAGAATGATTTGCAGCAGCATCCTCGAAAGTAATAAGCCCTGTGGAAATGCTGTCAGATATAATCTCAAGTTCAGCTCTGGCCTCTTCCCTGCTCATCGCGTCAGCGGGTGCATTCTGTGCTCCCTGGAATGGAATGAGTATGTGGCTTGCATAGATCATTTCAGGCTGTTCTGCCGGGATTTCTTCTACCGTCTCCACAGGAACCATCTCCTCAGCGGCTGTTTCATCTGAAGTTTCACCGCAGGACGCGACCAGCAGCATAATGATTATTACCGGGTACAGCAGCATTCCTTTTCTCATAGTATCCTCCGTTAATTCGAACCGGTAAGCCAGAGTGTTTCTCTGGCGATCATGAGTTCTTCGTTCGTCGGGATGACCAGTACCTTCACTCTGCTTCCGTCTGCGGTGATATCACGCTACTCACCCTTTACATCATTCTTTTCGGGATCAATTCGAACATCGAGAACCTCAAGATTCCTGCAGATTCTCTCACGCATATGGGGGCTATTCTCCCCCACTCCCGCAGTGAACACGATAGCATCCAGTGCTCCCATAGTTACCGCGTAAGCTCCGATGTACTTCCTTACGCTGGAAGCGTAGAGTTCAAGTGCCAGTTCAGCTCTTTCATTTCCTTTTTCTGCAGCATCCTCGACATCACGCTGGTCGCTCGAGATACCTGATATTCCCAGAATTCCACTCTTCTTGTACATCATATCTTTCAATTCGGATATTGACATACCGTGATTCTCAACGAGATTAATCAGAACCGCGGAATCAACATCTCCTGATCGGGTTCCCATCATAATCCCGTACGCGGTTCCATAGCCAAGGCTTGTATCAAAGCTTTTGCCATGCTTCACTGCAGTGAGACTGCTGCCGTTGCCGAGGTGACAGGTAACGATACAGAGATCTTCAATCGGTCTCCCGAGCATCTCCGCAGCTTTATGGGCAACATACTGGTGACTCGGACCGTGAAAACCGAACCTTCTCATGCGCTTCTCTTTGAATACACTGTATGGAAGCGGATATATGTACGAAACAGGAGGCATAGTCTGGTGAAATGCTGTATCAAATACAGCGACATTCGGTATATCAGGAAGCGCTTCCATGGCAGCTCTGATTCCCTGAAGGTTGGGAGGATTATGAAGAGGCGCCAAAACACTGCACTCCTCAATACCCCTGATAACCTTATCGTCTATCAGTACAGAGGAGGTGAACCGTTCTCCGCCATGTACCACTCTGTGACCGATAGCACGGATCTCCTCGAGTGATTCGATTGCGCCGTAATCGTCATGTGTCAGGTCATCAAGAACGAATGCAAGACCTGTTCTGTGATCTGGAACAGGCTCCTCAATGACAATTTTCTTAGCATTCGTCTTATAGGTGATTCGACCCTCAGCAAGCCCTATTCTCTCTATGAGTCCCTCTGCGAGTAGAGACTCCGTCTCCATCTCAAGGAGTTTGAATTTGATGGACGAGCTTCCGCTGTTGATTACAAGTATCTTCACGCAGACCTCCGTATATTTCTTACAGGAATCGAGTTAATGTAATCAGGAACAAAGCCAATAGCACCCTGGAAAGCGTAAGCCGGAAAATAGCGGTTTTGCAGGTTCAGATCAAGGGTTAATCCGCATATTTCACCAGGTCGCGTAACGAAACGGTGTAGAAGCGCTCGCAGACAAGGCATGCGAATGAGATCGACGAAGATGTATTATACATATTTCAAGGAAGGTCGATTGAGCATAACGCAGTATGCGAGTGTCTTATGCGCCGTTGCAGTAGTAACTTTGGTGAAATATGCGGATTAAGCGCTTTCCGGAAATGGGAATCTATAGAAGAAGAAACTGAAAACAAGCCTAACGAAGGCA
>DAOWJX010000116.1 GCA_030640155.1 Candidatus Aegiribacteria sp.
CGCATCATATTTCTCAGCCAGGTCACATATCCCGGGAAGAGGAGCGATTTCACCATCCATCGAAAATACTCCATCGGTAACGATCGCTTTAACTCTTGCTTCGCGGGCGTGGATGAGAACAGCCTCAAGATCCTCAAGATCAACATGACTGTATCGATATCTTTTTGCCTTGCATAATCTTATGCCATCAATAATCGAGGCGTGATTCAATTGATCGGAAATGATCGCATCCTCATCGGTCAGCAGAGGTTCGAATAATCCGCCATTTGCATCGAAGCAGCTTGAGTAGAGTATCGTATCCTCTTTGGATAGAAAGGCAGCTATCTTTTCTTCGAGTTCCCTGTGAATATCCTGGGTACCACAGATAAATCGTACAGAAGAAAGGCCGAAACCTCTCAACTCCAGTATTTCACATGCTCTGTCAACCAGTCTCTGATCACCCGAAAGACCAAGGTAGTTATTTGAACAGAAATTGAGCACTTCCCCGGAATGGGATACATTAACAACAGTACCCTGTCTTGTCGTAATGACCCGTTCTCTCTTGAACATCCCGCTCTTCTCGGACTTTTCAAGGTTTGCCCTGAGGATGCCGCATAGCTTGTCTGTATACATTCCGGACCTCTTAATCAGTAAATTTAGAACAGCTGAATTCTGCAGTATCGCGAATATACAAACTAAAGAATAAACCGGAATAATCCTGCTGAGATATGCGGGTTACTCATCTGTTGTAATCGAATGAATATCCCTCGGGCGGGAAAACAACATTGCACTTCGAACAGAGTGCTTTGAATTCAACAATTTCACGGCGTGTCATGATGCTGTTCCTGATGGAATAGGACTGTATCCTGCCCAGCTTATCTGCAAGATTTCCTGAGCCTGTTTTCAGAACTTCCTTCATCTCGCTGTCCAGACCAAGTCTTCCGTATGCGGTGGCAAGCGAACTGCAGTACAGGGCAATCTCTATTTCCGAGTCGCCCTGAGAAGGTTCGATGATCTGTTTGAAACAATCCACAGATTTATTGAGTGATTCAGCATCGGAATCCGGAGAGCACATATGAATCAGTCCCTTTACTAATAGGATACTGTTCTCCGTGCCGGAACTGAATGGACCCTCATCATCAAGTGATTCCAGTATTTCCTTCGCATGATCGAGTTTCTCAGTTTCCATACAGATACGGGCTATCATCAACTTGCATTCCGTTCTTATTTCATCACAGTGGAGCCTGGAGAATACTTCTATCGCTTCCTCGAAATACAATTCTGATTTCTCAAATTTCCCTTCGAGCCAGTAAAGATTACCCAGACCATAGCTTCCATATCCGAAGCCCAGCTCGTTTTCAATGTCATCATTTATCTCCAGGTACTTATCGTAGAATTCTCTCGCAAGATCAAGCATATTGATGCTCTGGTAGTATTCAGCGATATTGTAATTTGCAATAGCCAGACCAAGTTTGTCATCCAGAATCAGATCGATCCTGATAACCTCTTCCATAGTATTAAGACTTTTCTCGTACTCCCCCTGACGTAAATAGATCCCATGCATGTTATTCAGGACGGTAGCCTTACCAGGCAGGTCTTCTGTCTTCCTGTAGATATCAAGTGCCTTACTGTAGAGTTCTAGAGCTTCATCAACTGAATCGATTTCCGAGATTATGTCAGCCCTCCTGGTAAAGTACAGTGCCATGATATCATCCTGTATGATCCTGCTCGAATCCTCCAGAAGTACCGCTACCCTGTCCAGATTGGACAAAGCCTCAGGATACTGCCCCTTAAGCCTGCATATGAATGATGTTTCAATCAGTGCTTCGATAAAAATCCTGAGGGCTACTTTATCCTTCAATCCGCTTTCCTGACATAATTCCGCTGCAAGCTCGAAACTATGGAGAGTTTCCGGGTATCTGCTGCTATTGAGGTAGTTCTTTCCAAGCCTTAAATGCACTGCAGCAAGTTCCACCGGCTTCGAGGAAAGCTCCAGAGCTTGTTTGAGATGTTCATCAGCCATATCAATATTTCCTGTAATTGAATAAAGTTCTCCAAGATTGATATGCACTTTGAACATCAGTTCAGTATCGTTTTCTCTTTCATCTATTCTGTCAACGAAAACGGAGTACCAGGCGATGGCATCTCTGTTAGCTCCCCTTGAGAAAGCCTGTTCAGCCGCAAGGAAAGCATATTTACCGGCATTGGAGTCATCCTGACTTCTCGCATAATGATAGGCAACCGTCGTCAGCAGATCCTCTTTACCGGCATTGTAGAACTCCTCAAAATAGCCGGCAATCCTCTGGTTGTAAGTGAGTCTCAGAGAATCAGGAAGCTCGAAGGAGAGAAAATCTCTTACGGCTCCATGCGTGAACCTGAAACTAACCTCATTCCTCCCTTCTCGAACTTCTTCTATCAGTCCGGCCTTTATGCATTTATCAAGACTGCGCGCAAGTACCACCTGATCATTTCCTGTCAAACCTTCTAGCAGCGCCAGATTGAAGTGATCAGGGGAAAGGGATGCGATCTTCAGAAGATCCCTTGCTTCGTCACTGATATTTGATAATTTCGATGTGATTATCTGCCCCAGGCTCTCAGGTATCGCTATATCATCGGGAATATTGTAAATCTTCTCTCCTGACCTGTCGGAAGTGATATAACCGGAATCAATACATGCAATAAGCAATTCGCGCAAGAATAGAGGGTTCCCTCCACTCTGTGCTATCAGGAAATTCTGTGCTTCCCTTGGAATATTCGGATCCTTCAGAGAGAAAAGAAGCATATTGCGAGTTTCCTCTACCGTCAGCTTGGGAATATCCAGTATTAACAGAGGAATTGATGATCTGATTGCAGCGAGTTTCTTGAAACAGATTTCAGATCCTTTATCTTTGCGCATCAGGCAAAGATAGAATACGTGCGCGTCGGGAGTATTTCTTGCAACAAAGGAAAGAGTACCAATATCCTGCTCTGAAGCCCACTGAAGATTATCCAGTATGAACATAAGCGGTCGCATCGCTGAAACGGCTGAGATGAGCACAGCAATATCCCGAAATATCCGAAAATGCAGTCTCTCTTCACGGAAATAAATAGTATCATCGATAATCGATGCATCGAACTCAGGAAAAAGCTCCAGCGTAGCGGGATGTACAGGCTCTATATGCCTGCGGACTCTATCCATTTCATGATCGGACAGTACAGAAAGGGCATCCTTCAAAGGTTCAACAAGAAGCGAATAAGGCTGACGCCGGATGTCCTCCATGGCGGAATATTTCGCAACCAGCACCTTCATGAAATTGCAGTAGTTCAACAGTTCATCGACAAGTCTGCTCTTCCCCACTCCTGTGTCGCCGGTAACCACAGCAAAGCGGCTGGAATCCGTAACTGATTCCTCTACCAGATGACGGAGCTTCTGGAGTTCGGGGCGGCGACCAACCATATGAGCTGAACTGATCTCGGGGGCTTCTGTGTCCATCAGGTCTTCCGTGAAAAAGAAAACTCTTCCTCTTCCAGCTTCCTTCGCGCGGTAAAGAGCTTTGTCAGCACGCGAGACAAGTTCCATGATGGAACCGTCAGACTCCCTGCTCTGACTAACGCCAATTGAAAGGCTTATATGAAATCCTGATGGGAAACTCATCCTTCCCGCTTCGTATATCAACCTCTGGGCGAGATCCAGAGCTCCTTCTCCAGAAGTATTCGGAAGGATGACAATGAATTCATCACCGCCGAATCTAATTGCAGTATCCGTTTTCTTGAGATTGACCTGGGTAGTCCGAGCCAGCTGATGCAGGACTCTGTCACCTGAAAGATGACCATAAATATCGTTGATCAGTTTGAAGTGATCAATATCAAGCATTAAAAGGGACCAGACTCCAGCTTTCCGTAGATATTCATCTTTGATTCCATCCAGATAGGATCTGTCATGCAGACCAGTTAATGGATCAATTCCTATTTTGTTTCTGTTGTCAGAAGTTGAATTTTTCATATTGATAAGTAACTAATAGAGAAGTCTCTCCGTGTCCAGTATTATGTTAATAGAAGCCTGAAATACTCTTCCTGACACATTTTCTCGATTGAAAGAAGATTCCGAAAGGCACCATTGAAATCATCCAGGGATACCGTGAAAAGCCCATGGCCCCAGACGATTACACCTCGATTACCCTCCATGGCGACTGGAAGAGTATTGCACAGGCCATAAGGACCGGTCCCTACTTCACCCGAAACGATGGGAATATCACCTATGAAGCGCTCTTCGGGGCAGCGGATATGGCAGGATCCTCTTGTATCGCAGTTCTCCTGGCGACAGTCCATTGACATTATTACAGAGAATTTTGGATGACCGTGAAGGATCGCATTCATACCTGTAAGGCGAAGAATACCCATGTGAGCTGAGAACTCACTGGAAGCTGTGATACTTGTGCACGCCGATCCGTTCAAGGGACACGGATCAATACAACCTCCCAGCTCATCCAGAGAAGAGGTTGTCTGACTGATGAACAGAGTATCACCCCATCTCATTGAGACATTACCGAAGAAGGAATCAACAAGCCTGTGCTTCACCGTCAGCCTGCCGGCTTCAGCAACTGCCCTGTAAACATCCTCTCTGTTCAGGAAAGGTCCTGACATAAGTAAGGGAGGTTTATTCGGATATTTATCAAGATTGTTAAGAACAATCCTGAAGACACTCTCCTGCTCAATCGAGACTTCACCTCTTCTTTTGTCCCGGAGGTAATCGGCGAAAAATTTCACGAAGCAGGCAAAACAGACCGAACTGTAAAATATGAATGCCTGCTCGGGACTTACAGTACCCCACGTGACTATTCCCTTTCCCTTTATGATCACACTCTTTCGCTTCCTGAGTTTCTCAATGATCTTGTCTGACCTGAAATCGCGGATCACAGGAAGGTCATGCATGAAAGTACGCGTTTCAGAATCCTCAGGTCGAATACAGCTCACATCTCCCGAAGCCAGGAAATCAATTATTGAGCGATATGGTTCTGCAGGAAGAGAAAAAAGAAGAGAATTAATACTCAATCCGCTGAATACTCTTTCAAGAACAGGGGTTGCGGGATCTTCCCTGTTCCATTCCAGTTCAGCATCAAGACCGCCAAGAAGAGGATGGCCTGTTTGGGCAAGTCCCGCGGAGACCATTTTGGCTGAGTACTTCTCAAGAAGTCTTTTCAAAGCAGATCCTCCAGGCCGAGTTCCTCAGCCTTACTCCGGAGCGGACACCCTTTCTGGTCCAGTCCCCGGATCCGGTAGTACTTCGACCTTGTATCCAGGAATTCCTCTCTGTTAAGAGGAGGAATCTCGATACCATCGCCGGAACTCCCTGCCTCAGTAAAGAATCTGGGTGGTAAATCGTCATCCTCCGAAGTAAAGCCACACTTCGCATTCATCATCCTGTCTCTGAAATAAGTCCTCTCCCCCACCGCCAGAAGATCCTGAGCTGAGGTTTCAGTGCCGGTTACGGCAGAACAGGCTGACGCGTACTCCTCCAGAGAACAGCCGAAGAAAAAGAATTTGCATGCGGTGAGTGAATCGATAACAGCATTCATATCCTCCGCTATCTTCACTATCCTGGCTTTGCCCGCAAAAGAGAATCTGTCTGTTGCAACCGGCTTCCGAAGTATCTCATGGCTAATGGGATATGCACGCAGGTGGCACGCTCCCCTGGTAGAAGTGACGTAACCAAGTGCCATGCCGTACGCCCCTCTTGGATCATACCCCGGCAGTTCCATCCCCTTCACTGACATAGAGTGGAAAGGGCACCCCTTTGATTCAGCGTATAGATATGATCCCTGTCCGAGTTCGATTCCTTCTCCTCTTCCCACAGCTATGTCAAGTAAAAGACCTGTAATTCTATCCGGAGTGAGTTTCTCTCCACTTATTTCGGAAAAGCATGCGAGAGTCGCACCAGCGGAAATAGTATCCATCCCGGTCTCGTTGCATATCTTATTCGCTGCAGCAACTGCTTGAAGATCATCATTCTCGATTAAAGCACTGAAATGCGACATGGTTTCAAACTCCGGAAGATGAGTTCCATCCTCTCCGATTCTCTTGCACAGGATATGACATGCTTTGCATCCGTATCTTTTTGGTTTGTATTCATTGGAGAATGCATGGGAGTTCATGGATGAAGCCGGACGGAAATAGGTTCTCCTGAAATTAGCCGTGGGCATCATTCTCCTGCTGCTTATCAGATCGTAGCAGGCTGCCGTGCCGCAATTCTGCAATCCATGCTCCCCGGTTAGGGCAGGAGTAGCGGCTACGAGCCTTCTAATATCCTCTCTCGCGCTGCGAAGCTTCTCCTGATCATGAACGGGAACATTACCGGTTCCACGGACTGTGATGTACTTGAGATTCTTCGAGGCGCTGACAAGACCGAGTCCTCCTCTGCCTGCGGCAAATGATCCATCAACCATGATCGATGAGAAAAGGACTCCGTGCTCCGCAGCCGGACCTATACCCGCGACAGATCCTTTCTCTTTCAGTCTTGAATAAAGCTCATCTGTACCCGTACCCGCAAGACAGCCCGCATCTTCAATAGAAATCTTCCTGTCAGATATCTCGATACCGCAGAGCCTCTTACTCCTTCCGGTAATGACAATGCCGTCTATACCTGATTTTTTTATCTGCCAGCCGAGACTTCCACCGACCGAGCAGTCTCCAACAGCTCCGGTCAGCGGGGATTTTGACATAACACAGATTCGACCTGTAGCAGGTACCAGAGTTCCGGTCAGTGGCCCGGTCACAAAGACAAGCGGCATCTCAGGATCATTCCAGGAACGGGTCATCTCCGGAAACAGGTAATACCCGGCCAGGCCCTTGCCACCAATCCAGAATCGGCAGATATCAGGGTCAAGCTCCTCAATCCGGTACTCCCCGGATGAAAGATCAACATGAAGTATCCTGCCATACCAGCCTGTCATTCTTCTTCTTATCTCTTTCACATCATGATGCACCGAGAAGTATACTGCTCCATTCCGCTATTCTGGGTCACGCGTAAAGATAAGGCGAATATGTTTATATGATGAATATGATCCCAATCTCCAAGCGTATGAAGGATTATCGAGTTCTCAGATGTCCGGACAGTTACAGAATAGAAACATGGAACCTTAATCAGCCACCTTGCGATGATAAACAGATATAATAGA
>DAOWJX010000137.1 GCA_030640155.1 Candidatus Aegiribacteria sp.
CGGTACTCGAGAAGGATGTCAGCGATATTCATTTCAAAGTCGGAAGCATACCGATGATAAGAAAAGCTGGAAGGATTGTTCAGGTGGCTGAATTTGCTCCCATGAAGGTAGAGCATATTGAGAAAATTGTTGAAGAACTTGTAACTGAATTCCAAGCGGAACGTCTTACCCGTGGTGAAGAAGTTGATCTGGGTTATTCGCTCCCTGGGAGAGCCAGGTTCAGGGTGAATATATATCATCAGCGAGGAACACCTGCTGTAGTTATGCGCAGGATACCATATGAGATTCCTGATATTGATGAACTTGGTCTTCCGGAAGTAGCCAAGAAGATTGCGCTGGAACCCCGCGGTCTGGTTCTTGTTACAGGTGCGACAGGTACCGGAAAATCAACGACAATCGCAGCCATGATAAATCATATCAATAAAAACCGCTCAGCTCACATCGTAACCATAGAGGATCCTATAGAATTTCTGCATAGAGATATCAATTCCACGATATGTCAGCGTGAAGTCGGCATAGATACACAGAGCTGGAGTTCCGGACTCCGCTCTGTTTTCAGGCAGGATCCGGATATAATCCTGATCGGCGAGATGAGAGACCCTGAAACAATATCAACCGCTCTGACATGTGCGGAAACCGGACACCTTGTTTTAAGCACACTGCACACAACCGATACGATGGAGACGATATCCCGTATCATCGATGTATTTCCCTCCTCTCAGCAGCAACTCGTAAGGCTTCAACTTGGTCAGCTTATTTGCGGAATCATATCGCAGAGGCTTCTCCCCGGTAAGCAGGATGATAAAGATGAAGAAGGGGAAAACAGCAGGAGAGTACTTGCGGCAGAGGTACTTGTTCGATCATCCACTGTTACTGAATGCATAATCCATCCTGAAAAGACATACCTTCTTACTGAGACAATAGAGAAAAGTTATTCACAGTACGGCATGCAGACATTTGATATGGCGCTCTACCAGCTTATTGTGGATGGAAAAATTAACAAGGAGACTGCCCTTGCCGCAGCATCCAATCCGACAAAACTGGATCTGAAGCTCAAGGGTATTGAAACCGCTTCGGACTGGAGGATGTAATAATGATAAACCCGAATCTGTTTGGTATTACACTTGATATTGTTCCACTTGTGATTACTGCCGGTGCCATTCTGGTCGTTCTGGCTCTGATACAGCTTTACCTCGGCCTCAGGGCTCAAAGTAGACCGAAGGTAACAGGGGAGGAATCCATGATTGGCGAAACCGGCATTATCACGAAAGTGTCGGGATTCAGGCACCGATCGATTGTAGAAATCAGGGGTGAACTCTGGTGGTGCTTACCGTTGAAGGGTGATGATCGGCTTGAAAAGGGAGCGACTGTAGAGGTTGCCGGAATTGAAGAGGATTCAATGATTCTAGAAGTAAAGCGTATTCCAGGTCAATAAGAATAAATTGAGAAAGGAGCTCTAATGGAATTCTTAATTGTCATTGCTGTTATACTTTTCTTTTTTCTTGTTTCAGCGCTGAAAGTGCTCAAGGAATATCAGAGAGGTGTTATTTTCAGGCTTGGTAAGGTCATAGGGCTGAAAGGGCCTGGTTTGATCATAGTCTGGCCTCTGATAGACAATATCCGGCGTGTCGATCTGAGGGTTATCGCGATGGATGTTCCTCCACAGGACGTTATTACACAGGATAACGTTTCTGTGAGAGTGAACGCGGTAGTCTATTTCAGGGTTATCGATCCGAAGAAGGCTATTCTCGAAGTCGAGAACTATATTTACGCTACAAGTCAGATGGCTCAGACCACGCTCAGGAGTGTTCTTGGTGAGGCAACCCTCGATCAGCTTCTTTCACAGAGGGATGAGATCAACAGCAAACTGCAGGATATACTCGACAGAATGACCGATCCGTGGGGAATCAAGGTCAGTACGGTCGAAGTCAAGCATGTTGATCTCCCCGAGGAAATGCAGAGAGTAATGGCCAAGCAGGCTGAGGCTGAAAGGGACAGAAGAGCCAAGATCATAAGGGCAGAAGCCGAGTACCAGGCTTCACAGAAGCTTGCGGATGCAGCGGATATTATCAGTGCCCATCCTGTAGCTCTCCAGCTCCGATACATGCAGACACTGTCCGAGATCGCTGTGGAGAACAACTCGACTGTCATATTCCCGTTGCCTATTGAGCTTCTCAAGCCCTTCTTTAAGCAACTTGGTGACTAGCCCGTGTTCAGCGGAGCGATAACAGCACTTGTAACGCCGTTCAGAAACGGTGTAATTGATTTGGTCGCTTTGAGCGACCTGGTTAGCTGGCAGATTAACCAGGGGATAGACGGATTGCTTGCGTGTGGCTGTACCGGTGAAGCTGCAACTCTCACTATTGAAGAACATCATCAGGTAGTCCGGACAGTTCTGGAGGCTGCGGAAGACCGCGTTCCGGTTATTGCAGGAACAGGTACGAATGATACGGAATCCTCGGTCAAACTCTCGCTTGAAACCGCAGCTCTGGGAGTGGATGCTGTTCTGCTTATCACTCCATATTACAACAAGCCTACTCCCGAGGGGCAGATAGAACACTATACCCTGGTTGCGGATGCGGTTGACTGTCCTGTGATACTTTACAACGTGCCTGGAAGAACAGGCACGAACATGCTGCCGGAAGTAATAGCTCAACTTGCCCAACATCCGCGAATTGTTGCGATCAAGGATGCAGCTGGTTCAGCTGAGAGGGTAACCGCGATTCGAAATCTTTGCGATATAACCGTGTTAAGCGGTGATGATCCCATAGCAATGGCTCAGGTTGCTCTTGGAGCCGCGGGGGTTATTTCCGTAGTATCCAATATCGCGCCTGCGGCTATGTCTGAACTTGTCTCTCATACGGCTTCAGGGAATCTGCAGGAAGCAAGGAAAATTCAGTCCAGGCTGTATCCGGTGATAAAAGCGATGTTCCTTGAGACAAATCCGATGCCGGTGAAGAAATCACTTGCTTTGATGGGCAGGATTCAGGACGAACTCCGATTGCCGCTGGTCTCCATGAAAGAAGAATTTGTTCCGGAACTGAGAAGAATATTGGAACAGGCGGATCTGATCTGATGAATATCTGTGTATTCGGAAGTGAAGGGAGAATGGGGCAGCTTGTCAGGGAAGAGGCAGGCCTTTCCGTAATAGCGTGCTATGACAGAATCTCTCCGGGAGCATCTGTTGATGTTCCGCTTCCCCCTGAAGTCGATACAGTCATAGATTTTTCTCTTCCGTCCGCCTGGAGAGACCTTGATAAACTGCTTCATGGCAATTCCGCGGGGCTTGTGTCAGGAACAACCGGGCTGGGAAATACCGAAATGGAACTGCTTCGGAAGTGGTCTTCGGAGAGACCCGTCTTCTTTGCATCCAACATGAGCATGGGCATATACGTTCTTGACAAGCTTCTGCAAACCGCAGCCTCCATGCTTGCTGACGATTTCGACCTGGAAATTGTGGAATTTCACCACAGAGGGAAGATTGACAGCCCAAGCGGTACAGCCTTGACTCTGCTGGATATCTGGGAGAAGAATGGCGGAGGAAAGAAGATCACGCATGGCAGGTCAGGACCTGCAGGGCCAAGAAGCCATGATGAAACAGGCATTCATTCCGTCAGAGGCGGTGATGTTGCCGGAGATCACCAGCTTCACCTGCTTGGAGACGGAGAGAGGCTTCTTCTGTCTCATTCAGCTACCGGGAGGAGAACGTTCGCCCTTGGTGCACTGAAAGCGGCGGATTTCATTTATGGAAAACCTCCCGGAATTTACTCAATGGAGGACATGATGAGCGAAAGGGAAGAGAAATGATACGGAATCCCGTGGTAGCAGGCATGTTCTATCCGTCAGACGGAGAACAGTTGCGTTCGATGGTTACCGATTTCATGTCATCGAAAGGCAGAGAACCTGACAGTTCAATAACCGGTCTTGTGAGCCCCCATGCCGGATATGTATACTCCGGCGCAGTGGCTGGAGCCGCATTTGCCTCCGCTCCCGCTATCGTAAGTACAGTTATCATTCTGGCGCCAACGCACAGTTATCCGGTTAATGGCGCATCGGTATACAACGGAGATGGTTACTTAACACCACTTGGTATTGCATCGATTGACAGGGAAATAACGACCGATCTCCTGAACTCCGGTCTCTCCTTTCAGCCTGCCGCTCACAGAGGAGAGCATTCCGCAGAAGTTCAGATTCCATTTATCCAGACGAAGTGGCCTGACGCATCCATCGTTGTAATTCTTCAAGGTTCTGTGTTCGACGGCTATTCGCGAACTCTAGCTGAGAGTCTACGCGATATTCTGAAGAGTAGAGAGAATATTCTGATAGTGGCTTCAAGTGATCTTTCCCATTACCATCCTTACGACGAAGCTGAGCGAATGGATCGAAAGGTGATCGATGCCTTTGTCAGTGGAAATCCGGATAACATGAGTGCTGTTCTTTCAAGCGGAATCGAGGCATGCGGAGGTGGTCCCATACTTACTTTGATGCACTATTCAGTGCTGAACGGTTCTGACAGATTTGGTGAGATCATGTGGGATACATCTGCGACCGCGAGCGGGGACAGAAGCTCTGTTGTAG
>DAOWJX010000120.1 GCA_030640155.1 Candidatus Aegiribacteria sp.
GTATAAGCAGAATCGTATCAGGGAGAATATCACCGAGGTAGGTTCCCGATTCCGTTATCGGATCGGTCCATTCTCCCATAGTTTCCGGAGTCATGCCTGTTCTCAGCTGAAAACTGACAGACGTATTCTCAGGTTCATTTGAAATCCAGTCAATATTGCCCCAGATGATTTCCCAGTCTGTTCCCATCGGCACCCACACAAGAGATGATTCAAGAGTACCGGTATCTGGGAAATCCATGGTTGCCGGGAGGCTGGATTCAGAAAGGTTCTGATGTGTCCACTCGAATTCCAGAATTATTCTGCCCGTTGTAGACCAGTCTATCTTCTCGCTGGTCCAGAATGTATCATTGAACCAGTACAGTCGCCCCTGCACCCCCGGGCCTCCAGACCAGTCTGTCTGTTCCAGCCATTGACCCATTACTGTTAAACAGAGGACAGGTATCAGTAAAAAAAGTGATAACTTCATCTGGTATATCCTTTCTTCTTAATGCAAAGTAACTCTCTGTCATTTATGAGAATACATGCCCGGTGACCGCAGGTCAATGAATTCTGAGTGCAGGAATCACTTGAAAAACAGTTAAAAGTACTAATTAAAGGATGAAATCACTTCCAGGGAGATAGTTATCCGGGGAAGCAACCGGATCCTGAGTCCAGCCATTTTCGAATCCCAGAGAAAGGAGTACTTTCTCGATTTCTGAATATTCGTATGGTTTGAGCTTTCTGGAGAGAAGAGGATATTCTTTCGCATGATGCATCGGGTTGTACTGAGACATAAGGCTTACGAAAGTATCCTTACCGATCTTCAAGGCTATGAATCTCAATACTTTTTCCGAGCCTGATATCCCGTTTGGAAGGACCAGCAGACGGATTATCAAACCCCGGAGAGCAACCCCGTCGCTATCAGTTCGAAGTTGACCAACCTGCCTATGCATCTCAAGTACCGCTTTCCTGGCGGTTTCAGGATAATCAGCAGCCGCCGAATACTTTTCTGCGTAATCAGAGTCCCAGTACTTGAAATCAGGCAGGTATATATCCACAAGACCTTCAAGTGTTTTCAGAAGCTCCGGCGAATCGTATCCGCTGCTGTTGTAGATCAGCGGTATTCTCAGCCCTTTTTCAGCAGCAAGAGCAACGGCTTCAAATATCTGTGGAGCATAGTGTGTCGGAGATACAAGACCGACGGTTTTACAACCCCGCTCCTGAAAATCCAGAAGCATTTCAGCTGCTTCTTCTGAAGTCTTCCGCCAGCTCACCGGTACGGATCCTTCAGGCTGACTGATTGAATGATTCTGACAGAATACACAACGTAGATTACATCGCCCAAGAAAGATATTCCCTACACCGGATTTCCCGGTAAGCACAGGTTCCTCTCCCATGTGCGCACATGAAGAAGCAACCTCCAGCGTTACTCCCGCTCCGCAGAATCCCTTTTCACCGGCGATACGATTAACTTCGCACTTGCGGGGGCAGAGACGGCATTTCTCAAGATGCTGTCTAAGCATGATTATTCTATGATGAAGGTCTCCGCTCTCAAGCAATCTGAGGTAGCCGGGTTTATATGTCACACCATCTCCGCTGCGAGAACAAGTCTGTATAGTTCATTGTCCCGAAGAAGATTCTGATGAGTATCAAACGCGTTCAATCTACCCTCATGAACGAATATCACCTTGTTGCTTCGCCTGACAGTTGCTTCCCTGTGGGTGACGACAAGAACAAGAGAATCCTGTCTGGCAGCTGTAAGCTCCTTCCAGAAGGCTTCTTCCTTTTCAGCGTCAAGAGCGGCTGTACAGTCATCAAAAAGGAATATTGATGGTTTTCCTGCAACTGCTCGAGCAATGGCGATTCTTTGTTTCTGTCCTCCGCTCACACCGATTCCGCCCTGACCCAGGACAGTTTCTGGGCCTGCATCGAGTTCGGTCCCGTCGAGTCCGGCAATTCTCAGGGAATCAGTGATCACTCTGTCGGAGATGTTTCTACCTAGTTTAACATTCTCTCTCACCGATTCACTGAAAAGTACGGATTCCTGCGGCACATAACCAATTTCAGAAACCATGTCTTCCTTTGACATGTCATCCATAGGGATTCCATTGAAAAGCACTCTTCCTTCAGTACATGGAAGAAGACCAGCAATCATTTTCAAAATGGTTGATTTCCCGCAGCCAACCTCACCTGCAATAGTGTATATCCCGGGGCTTTTAAGCTCCAGGTTCAGATCTGTCACACCGGCTCCTGTATCCGGATAAAGGAAGCCGGCTGACTCGAGAATAAGGTCGCATATTCCTCCAGTACTCATGGATCCGGTCCAGTCCTGCGCATTGGGGAAATCCAGTATTTCCATTTCTCTGTCTATTGACGCAAAAGCCTGTCTTGAAGTCACAAACAGGTTCGGAATATCCATCATGGGAGCCAGAAGCATATCGAGATAAACGTAAAACGCGTAGAATTCACCTATCCCTATCCTGTTCCAGATAACGAACAGACCGCCTATCAGCATGACTGTTATTTTCCCCACCTGCCCGATAACACTGTATACACCATGAAGAATCATTATCAGTCTGGTTATTGAGAGATCTATTTCCAATCGCCTGTCCAGCAGACCCCGAAGTCTTTCTGCCTGTCCCTCTTCCGCGTTGTATGCTTTGATAATGGGAATTCCCGCAAAAGTGCTGTCCAGCAGATCACCTGTATGACTTGTAGCCTTCCTGCTCTCTTCCACTCTTTTACCAAGTTTATTTTCCACCCTTGAAAAGATCAGAAACATCACTGGAAGGGGAACAAGGGATATCAGTGTAAGCTCCCAGCTCATGAAGAACATCACTCCCAGGCAGAAAACCAGCCTGGAGGATGACTCAAGCGCCCGGAAAACCGCTGAACAACTGAACCATGCAATCCTCGGATAGTCCACTATATCATCGGTAAGCCTTGTAGTAATATCTCCCGGCCGGAACTCATTCCAGAAACTATAGTCCTTCTTCATCAGGCTGGAGAAGACTTTATCACGTACATCCAGACCGATCTTGCTGTTGAGCCATGCCCTTGCTCCGGGATAGAGGCCCGCAATAAACCGCGCAAATGCCAGTGCTCCAAGGATAAGAATTATTTTCCGGAATTCTCCATTACCATCTGTTTCTCCAAGAACTTCCTGAACGTGATCAAGGAGATAGCGAAATACCAGAGGAAAGCTCAGGGCAACAACAGTGGAAATAAGAGTGAAAAAAACCAGAATCACAAGATGTTTCTTGTGTGGTTTCCAGAAACCCATTATCCACGAAAGGTAGCTTCTATACTCAGGCATGACTGTCTCCTTCCAGCTGCAGCCTGCATAGACCGGCGTAAGCCCCTTCATGCCGAAGAAGCTCTTTATGCGTTCCCTGCTCTATAATCTCTCCATGTTGCACTACAATTATGTTGGAGGCGTGAGTAACTGTGCTGAGCCTGTGTGCGACAACAAGAGCTGTTCTATCTTTTATGATTAGGTCTGTTGACCTTTGAATTCTTTTTTCAGTTCCAGGATCAACTGATGAAGTAGCCTCATCCAGAATGAGTAATTCAGGCTCTCTCAGCACGGCTCTCGCGTAGTTGATCAACTGGCGCTGACCCATTGACAGATTCAAGCCGCCTTCGCTGATTTTTCCATCCAGTCCGCCTGGAATTCGCTCCAGAATGTCTTCGGCTTCAATCGTCCTCAGTGCCTTATTCTGATTTTCTACGGGAATATCCCGCCTGAACACTGTCAGGTTCTCCGAGAGGGTTCCGGAAAAGAGATTCACATTCTGCAGGACAAGTCCGAGCCTCCTCCGCCACACATCAAGACGGAAATCTCTTATGTCAATTCCATCTATCGTGATTCTTCCTTTTGTCGGTTCGTAGAATCTCATGAGCAGGCTTACAATTGTGCTTTTTCCTCCACCGCTTGCTCCGACAAGAGCAACCATTCTCCCTTTAGGTATTGAGAAACTGATATTCTTGAGGGCCTGATTATCCTCTGAGTAGGAGAACCAGACTTTTTCAAAACGGATCTCCGCCCAGTCTTCAGGGAAATCAGCTTCCTCAAGATGGCCATCAGGCGTAAGGGTTTCAGTTGAGAGAATATCGAACAGTCTTTCCGCGGATGCAGCAGCTCTTTGAACCATATTCAGTGTTTCGGAGAACATCACCACAGGACCGAAAAGACGCCTTGTATACTCTACGAACATAATTACCGTTCCGATACTTACGGCTCCCGAGATAACCCCTGCCCGACCGGATAGAAGAATGATAACCACGGCAACAATTTCACAACTCCCAAGAAAACTCCAGAAGCCATATTCCCAGAAGTAAGCACGTATTTCTCTGTTCAGGTAACGTTTTCCTTCGAGGTGTACTCTCCCGGCAGCCATTCCCGTCGCCCCGAACACCTGAAGCACAGGAACTGATCTGACATATTCGGAAATGAATCCGGATATCCGGGCATAGGCAGCCCTCACCCTCCTGTAGAGCTTTCTCATATGCTTCAGGACAGGGACAGTCAGAAGAGCAACCGGAAACAGAAGCAGAATAATCCAAATCGTAATACCGGCATCAGCGACCATCATGATACTAATTGTTCCGCCAACCATTGCCACATTCCTCAGCAGAGCCATCGAAACGTCGCTGAACAGCATCCTGACCCTCTCTGAATCGCTCTCTACCCTTGCCATCAGTTTTCCTGTGGGGTGTTGGTCAAAGAAAGAGAGAGAAAGAGAAAGCATATGGCGAAACACTTTTTCCTTGAGATCTCTCACAACCGCCAACCCTATTTTCGTTGCGATAATGACCTGTATGTAGGAAAGAATCATTGCAAAGGAAAAAGTCCCCGCGAACAGAAGTGAGTAAAAGACTATATCTCTGATCGACTTCTGAGGAATTGCAGTATCTATCACCATTCTGAGAATAAGAGGACCCGCAAGCTCTCCGGCAACTGAAAACAAAAGGAGAAGAGCGGCAAGAGCGAATGCTTTTTTATGCGGTTTCAGAAATGGCAGCATCTTCTGCAGAACAACAGCTGTTGATGTTCTGGAAATGTTTGCGTCATCCGGAATTTCGTCAAAGTGAAAGTGCATCGTAATATACCTTTAATCGTAATTTACACGTGATCAACATCTTTTTTAGGAGAACTTTGCGGTGTATTTCCGCCGGAAAAGATCAGCTTCTGATTACTGAATTCGCCCTTTGATCATAGTGATGCCCTTCGCTTGAGGAAGAGTATTAATGCAAGCTTTTTTTTAAATGTCAAGGTTAAATGTATTTGTTGGCTTACATGAAATGTTTTATTAGTTATTTGTGCGGAATTTGGATAATATTATCAAAATACAAGGTTTGACCCCTATTTGTGCAATAAATGCTTTAATGCAAGACCTGACCCTACTTTTTAGCATACTGAGTAACCAGAGAAACAAGTTTTTCAAGATTATCCCTGTTTCCGATCAGGACTCCTGTTGGACCGGGTCTGTCAGGCAAAGCATAAGTGATTTTTTCTCCTGTCAGCGCTAATTCCTCCAGTCTCGCGTTATCCTCCTCCGAACGCCCGATAAGCCCTATGGTATCTTCAGATAATCTGAATATTCTTCCATATCTGATAAGCCGCGCGGTGGTTTCATTTAGCAGACCGGGGATGTCCATCAGCATTTTCAATCTTGAACAATAATTCGGATCCGTCAGAAGGCAGCCTCCTCCGGGGGCCTTGTATTGAAAACCATTTTCCTCAGCGATCAGGATCTGCGCTTTTCTGCTTCTGCCTGATAATCGGAGGAGTCTGCTTCTGTCAACAAGTCCCCTTTTCTCAAGGTCAGTAGGGGGAAGAAGCTTTGCGGAAAGCGGCCTCAGCAGCATTTCCTGGAAACCGGACAGTCTCGCGACTCTGTTAAGTGACCCCCTGTTCTGTGACATCGGCCGCTGTCCCACAACTTCTCCGGAGAATATTAAATCGAATTCTTCAACCGAAGCAATTTCACCAAGTTTCCTGAACATACCGGCATGGCAGTCTATGCATGGATTACAGTTATTCCCGAACCCGCTGGGTGGGTTACGAAGCAGAGATATTATTGTCTGGGAATAGTCTATTTCCCGCCAGGGAATTCCTAGCTGCATGGCTCCTGTTCGACCGGCATCGGACGTAAAAAACGGGCTGGAAAATGAAACAACCTCGACTTCAATGCCCTGGTCGATAAGAACCTTCGCGGCAATCATACTGTCAAGGCCACCGGAAAAAGCTCCCAGAGCCCTTACGCCCATCTGATGTGTGATCCTTTTATGATTTTCCATCCTTTTCTCTCCGCCAGTTTCCGCAGCCTTCCGTCGGGATATACCGCAATTGCCGCCCCGCATTGTTTCATAATGAATCTGTCTGCCCAGGAATCTCCCACCGCGATGCAGCTTTCCAGACTGATTCCTTCTTTCTCGCAAATCTGTTTCATCAGTACGGCCTTGCTCTTTCCCCATGGGCGCAATTCTGTGAGATTTCCGCTGAACCTCCCATTAATGATTTCCGGAATGCTGGCAAAAATCATATCTACCGACAGTTCCTCTCCGACGACCCCCGCAATGTATAACAGTGAAGCGGAAAGGATTACGATTTTACTGCCTGCTTCGCTGAATTCCCGAATAGATTCTACTGTCCGGTTGTGCAGTCTGTTCCGGACAAGCTCCTCTGCAAGCTTCCCTGCTTCTGTTTCCGCTGTCTCAGGGGAAATATCCATCAGGTATGTTCTGTTCCACCCTTTTCCTTCTCGCAGGGTCCGGAGCGGGTGAAGCACATAGGAAAGTAGAAACCGCAGTAAACCTCGCAGAGACAATATTCGCTTCTTCAGCAAACGCTTGAGGAAAAGCTTTTCAGACGATACGGAAAGCAGAGTGCCATCCAGATCAACGAAGCACATCTTCGGAACCGCAGCATCAGGAGTCAGTCTCTGCTTATTCTCTTTATCACACAAGCGGAGGCGCTATCCTCACCCCTCGACCGGAACCGGGCGTATTATCGAAAACGGCAGTAATATGGACAAGGATTCCAGGGAATATCCTTGGAAAGTCCCCATGGAACAATGTGTGAGCCATATTGGTGTATTTGACGATATCCAACGCATATTCACTCACCTCTGAATCGTTGGGAGCTATAAGCTGTCCAATACCCCTGACTTCGTATGATTTGTTATCAAGAAATACCAGCGAGGTTGTAGGTCTTTCCATCAGATTCAGAAACGTGTGTGTTTCAAATTCTGGTGTGCTGTAAAGTTCCAGTGAAATCATTTTTGTCAGATCAAAATTGCCTGCATCCGAGTATAGGTTGACCAGGTAATCAAGCCTCGGACCCATTCCTCCGGATAAGAGGTTTTCCATTTCCTCCAGAAGATCCTTTATGATTTCTCTTCTCGGACAGAGTCCCATTCCCTTGAAAGCGTTGTTAATTTCCAGCCTGCTGTCAGCCCGCTCCGCACCCCATGTCGCCATCGCAGCGTTATGAGGACCCGCCAGAGAAGGAGGGGACCCACCCTCACCACTGAACATGAGAGAGATATTCTGAAGGACATCCAGGCGGGCGGACAGATTCCAGTCCATGAACTGCTGCGGAAGCTCTAATGTTCGGAATTCTTCCCATCTGCCATCCAGATAAGCTCTGATAATTCCAGAAGCTTCCTGAGAAGCGTCTACCTTTGCCTGATGAAACGATCCTTCAGTCCAGAATTCATCCATTCCCTGTTCCCATTCCCCGGCAAGTGCTCTGCCGGCTACAGAGGAGAGTAACAGAGCCCCGCCCAGTTTACCCGTTTTACTCAGAAACTGTCTTCTGTTTAGTTTTTCCTCAGGTTTCTCTTTCTCAGCCAAGATAAGCCCTCCTTAATTTCATAGCCTTACTCTTACAAAGTGTATTATCTTCTGCAATTGATAGACAGGAGGAAGATTGTCCAAAATAACTGATGCCGCAAGGGCAGAAAAATATGATATTCTGACCGATCTCTGGTTTGAATCTCTCTCAGAGGATATCCCGGTCGAGGAAATGATAACGGTTTTTTCTGTTCTGAAACAGAACAGTAAGGAGGATCTTGCCAGAGAACTGCTTGAGCTGACAATTGAGGAAATGGAGAAAAGCGGGGTCGATAGGATTTCAGACCTGCTCAGAAAATCCGCCTCTCTCTTCAGTCATTCCGAACCTCTTCGAAAAGCCCTGATAGAATCTCTTAGAGACGAGCACCTCATGTTCCAGCCTCTGGAGAATTTTCTGAAATTAAGTGGTCTGACAGCGAAGGATGCTCAAGTTGATATCTCATGGAAAAAGTTCCGGAATCTTATACATTATAGAGAGGGCGGATATCTCTTTCACCACATATTCGGTCCGGGGCACATCATCAGAATAAGTCGAACATTCATCACAATCGATTTTCAGGAATCTGCAATTCATGACATGAAATTGGATGTTGCGCTTGATACAACCACTCCTCTTGAGTCTGATTCTCTCACTGTTTTGAGATGGCGTGATCCGTCAGGTTTTCTTCATCTCTTCAACAGCTCCCCGGCAGAGTTCCTGAAGAGACTTCTGCGGGAACCGTTCGGCAATCCGGAAGAAATAACTTTTAAGGATCTGGTTCCAGTGTTTAAGAATTCTGAGATCAAGAATACAGAAGCATGGAAGCATATGAGAAAAACAGCGTCTTTCACGCCGGGCTTCGTTGATCTCGGAGATCGTATTGCACTCAAGGATGAAACAATTAAAGAATTTGACCAGATTCGCAATATCATCAATCGCAGAAAGTGTCCTGTCTCGGATAAGACAAGAGAAATCCAGGCCCTCCTCAAGTCATCAGGAACATTCAATTCCGTCTTGATGACTGATCTGCTTGATGATGTAGCAGCAATTTCCAGCCCGGAAACAGGTTCTCTTTTTGAGCTGTCCTGGACACTCACCGGGAACGGTAAAACGGATAATTTCATGGAAATTGCTTCTAATTATATTGAAAAGACCTCTGCAAGGGGTTTAAGAGCCTCTTCCGAAATTCATTCACCATCCTGCAGGAAACTGTACCTTGAACTCTTTTTTTCAGGCGAAGCAGACCGGAGAGAAAAACTTCTTCTTATGATGAAACTGAAAAGATCGCTCTGGGAACATTGCGTAAATGTCCTTGAGAGAACTGACCCGGAATTGCTGAATGAGTGTATAGGGTCTTTTCTATCTGATCCATCTGAAACAGACCGGTTTCTCTGGGCTCTCTGTTTTCTGGCTACACACGAAGATTTTGATAAAACACCTTTCGACGAAAAACAGATTAAACTGTTCATGGACTATCTGATCTTCGCTAAAGCGGACACCCAGAAAAAGGTAATCGTTCTTCTCATGGGTCCCCTGAAAGAAAAACTGAACGGATACCTGTCTTCAATCGATACCCGAAAATTGAGTAATTATCTCGATTGTTTCGATACAAGTTCCATCATTCACCGTGAGGGATTGTTTCTTGCAATCGGAAGAGAGATTTCCCGAAGAAGAGAATCAGGAGCAATCAAATCATTGAAACAGCACTTCTGGGAATCTGATACATTCTTCTCCAGCAAGAAAGCTATCGAAAAACGGAAAGCTGATTCCCTGCATTTGAAGCGGGTTGAAATTCCTGCTGCAGCGGATGCCATAGGGGAGGCTGCGTCCCATGGAGATCTTTCAGAGAACGCAGAATATGCTGCTGCAATAGAAAAGCGGGATCTGCTCCTCGACAAGCTTCGAAGATGGAACGAGGAACTTGATAAGTACCGGGTTTATCCTGCAACAGAGATAAGTGCTTCGATTGTTTCCCCCGGAATAAGAGTTGTGCTTGAAATCTCAGGAGATCCGAACTCCAGACGTGTGTTTGATATTGTGGGACCACTGGACGCTGATCCGGAAAAGAGCAGAATCAACTACATGGCTCCCGTTGGAAAAATCTTACTCGGAAAATCAAATGGAGATACCGTCATACTTCCGGGAACCGGTAATGAGAAATGGGAATTAGTCTCCCTGGAAATACTGGAGGATCTGTAGCAAAAGATGATCTGCCAGAAATGCGGCACTGAATATCATTCTGAAACCATAGGATTCAAGGCGTATTGTGAGAGCTGCGGAAGTTATCTCCATGCGTGTATTCAGTGCAGTATCTATGACCATAAAGGAGAAAGATGCCGTTCTCTGACTACTGAAGCCGTTCGAGACAGAGAGGGCATTAATTTCTGCGAGGAGTACATGCCTGAACTCCGGTCTCCATCGACACTTTCTGGAAATTCCTCTTCCACTAAGGACAGCTTCAGTAAACTATTCGGAGATTCAGATCAGGATCCAAAGTCGAAGCGTGAAGCAATTGAATAGTTACATATCCGGGAAATGCAAGCTCGGTTTTCAAGGAACTATTCTCCTTATTCTGCTGACTGCAGCATACCTGATGGTTTACCTGCTCTATCCGGAAACTCTCCGGTTCGCCGTTGTGGGTACTATCCTTGGCGGGATACTGATTGTTATGAATCCGCGACCGGCCTACTGGCTGCCATTTCTACCTCTGGTTTTACTTCTTGGTGGAAGTACCATGCCGCTTGGGATTTTCCACCCTTCTATTCTGACTCTGGCTGTATTCGGCTTCTTCGTTTTTTACATTGTGGATAAAATCCTATGGAACGAACCTCTTCCTCGCATATCCTTTCCGGTTAAAATTGTTTTCCTGGCTCTGGTCCTTCAGCTGATCAGCATTACTGTCTCAATCCATATACACGGTCAGTACTTCTGGAACGCAGTAAGAGAAGGAAGCAGTGTATTTCTTTTCATGCCTCTGATTTTCATGGTTCCCGATCTCTGCCGCACAGAGGAAAGTCTTCTCCGGCTTTCAAGGAGCCTTGTTCTGACTCTTCTCCTGGCAGGAGCTGCGGGGATTGTTGAATACCTGTCCATTTCGGGTTTTTCAAGAGTGGACATCTCCCTCGGGTATCTCTACAAAGGGAGAGTATCCTCTTTCCTGGGCAATGCAAACGTTTTTGCAGGGTACCTGGAACTGGCGATTCCCTTTTCTGTAGCGTTCGGATTCTGGGAGAAATCAATAAGATGGCGGGTTACCGCTCTGATTGCCGCTCTTCTTGGAATTCTGAGCATTCTGTTCACCTTCTCCAGAGGAGGGCTTTTCTCTATGGCGGTCGGGGTAGGTGTTGTGCTCATCTATCGATTCAGAAAACGGCTGTGGATACCGGTTCTGATAAGTATTCTCTTTGTTGGATTTCTTGTTAAGAACGCGGATGTATTCGAACGTCAAATGAGTTTTTTCATGAACCCCGGAGAACTGATTAACCAGCCTACTCTCCTTCACCGGCATGTCACTTACAGGGGTTTATGGAACCAGTTCCTTGATTCGCCCGGTACGGGTGTCGGATGGGGAGCAGAAGAATTTTTCTGGGGAAATACAAGAATCTACAGCTTCTGGGAGATAAGACATTCTGTAAGCACCGAACCAATTAAGTACTTCGGCGGACTCAACAGCCTGTTCCTGACTCATGCAGTTCGAGGAGGATTGATTTCGCTGAGCGCATTATGCCTGATAATCGTCGCAATGGTTGTTACCTCGCTTAAAGCTATAAAGAAAGCACGTTTCCCGTGGGGAATCGGTTTGAGCGCGGGGCTTCTGGGATTCGGAATACACCAGATCATGGACAATTTCCTCTGCTGGCCGCAGACAAGCGGTTTCTTCTGGCTCTACATCGGTATTCTGCTCGCGACTGTATCCATCTTCAGCAGAGCGGAGAATGCTGCATGAAAATACTTGCTGCAACTTACCATACGCTCCCTGGATACTCCGGTGGGTGGGCAACTCCTCTTGACCTGCTGGAGAAGGATTTCGAAGTCAGATATGTGGTCGCGAGAGGCCCTGAAGGCTACTATGAACTGGAAGGTATCCATGTTCACGGACTGCGGAGAATCTTCAGGAATAATCACGTATCCGGATTAGCAGGCAGGCTCTGGAGAAAACTATCCGAAACCCTCTTCGGTCTCGCTATCAGGAGTGAGTTCAGAGCATTCCAGCCTGATTTTGTACTCTGCCTTGACATAATTTCCGCCCGTCAATGCATCTCCCTCGGACTTCCTTATGCTCTCAGATTTCACGCTCAGCCTTCGACTACCCCTTTGAGAGAAATTGAACGTCTGTTGAACGGAGCTATCTTCACCACCATGAGCCCGAGCATAAACATACCCGGGGTGGAGGTACTTCCCCATACTGAAGACCTTGAAAGGTTCATATACATCGAACATCCATCTGCAGAAGAAGTAGTGCTTGTTTCATCTCTGGACAGTATTCGTCGCCCTATGCTTTTTATCGAAGGGGTAATGAAATCCTCTCTTAAGGGTACTATCGTCGGAGATGGCCCTCTCAGAAAGAAAATTGAAAAAACATGTGCCTCATCCGGAGGAAAAATTTCATATCACGAACCTGTTCTTCGTACCGAACTGCCTGCCTTTCTGAACCGCTTCCAGATAGGAGTCGCCTGCTACAGGAAGGTTCAGGAAATCTATCAGATGAAAGTTCCTGAATATCAAGCTTCAGGGATATTTCCTGTTGTAATGCCCTGGACCCATCTAGCGCTTGAAGCTCCGGAATTGACAGAAACATTTGAGACACCGGAAGAGCTTGCTGCTATGATCGATCAAATTTCTGAAAACTGGGACAATACTCTCGAGACAAGGAGAAAGGGGAGAGATTTCGCTTTGAAGTATTATCATGTCGCTCAGGCAAAACAGCGTTTCAGGGAGATCCTCGAAGAATCTGGTCTTATCTGATCAATCGCTTCCTGAAACTCTTAATCTTTCCGAGAACCGTTCGGGACACCTCTGATCCCAGAGAGGTCAACAGGATGATATATACCGTTGTCCCCGAAGCAAGATACAGAATTACTTTACCAAATTTGTTAACGAACCCCGCCTGCAGGTCATACGGTATTATCTGTTTCATAAGAAGCATGGTTCCCGCCATTGCGGCTACACCGAGGAATATTTTCATGTGCTCAACGGCTATATCTCTCCCCTGAATGTTCCCAGTCTTCTTTCGAAGGAAATAGAGGAGCAGCACGACTTTCGCGGATGATGAAATCGTTGTGCCCAGAGCAAGCCCTCCAATCCCCAGCGGGGCGATAAGAATGAAATTGAGCAGAACATTTACTATCATTCCCCATATACCGATCAGAACCGGCGTCTTTGTGTCCTTCAGAGCGAAAAACGCTCTTGATATTACAGAGCCGAAGCTGAAGGATGCCAGCCATGGCGCATAGAACATCAATGAATATGCAACCATTCGGGAATCACTTATACTGAATTCTCCTCTCTGGAACAGAAGAGATACCAGCGGTACGGAAAGAACCATAAGAATCGCAGATCCGGGAATCATCAGGGATGAGTTCCAGTTAAGAAGGGTCTTCAGTTCCTCTCTGAAAGATCGGGCATCTTTTCTTGCCGACAGGGAAGAGAGGGAAACGTTTGCAAGCGTAGAAATAGGTAACAGTAAAATAGAAAAAAGAATCTTGACTATCCTGTTGGCGTATTCAAGAGCGGTAACGCTGCTCTCTCTGAGAAATGATGCGAGAATCTTGTCAGCAACGGGTCCGAGAAACCCGAAAATACTCCCGCCGATTATTGGAATGGCCATCCTGATCTGCCTTGCGAAGTCCGGATCCACAGGATTCAGTTCTATGCGGAACGAGTGGTGAAGCCTCCAGGCAATAATAAAAAGCACTATGAACATCCCGACGGAACCGGCGAGTACTGACAGTGGAAGAGCCATTATCCCAACGGGTCCACTCAGAAGAAAAACTATTACCAGTGACGTGGTAATCTCAACCACTCTGAGAATTGAGGTCAGCCCATACCGTTTCTCAAAGTTGCACAATCCCTGTAGAACACCACTGAGAGCGCTGAGAACAAGGACGGGAAGCATCATTTTCAGCATGACAGAAGCAAGAGAAAGCGCTTCCTGATCCAGGCCGGGTCCCACTGCAAAAACAAGATAGCGACTCAGAAAGAATAATAACCCCGATAGGATCAATCCTGCCAATCCTGTCCAGGTCAGTATTCTGTTGAGAAGAGCTTCCGCGGCCTGTTGCCCTTTCTGTTCCTTCACCTTCGAGTAAATCGGTATGAAGGTCGCACCAATGGAATGTGATATTACCTCTCTGACAAGAACAGGAAATACGAGGGAGACAGCGAATGCATCAGTTTTCCATGAAGTACCGAATACTCTCGCTATCTCCACCTGTCTGAGGTATGTAAATACGGCCGCTATGAAATTTCCGAAAGACATCAGGGAAAACCCGCTGCCTCTGCCCTTCGATGAACTGAACCATTTCAGAAACCTATTCTTTCGCATATTTCACCGGCATTCTGTGGATTTCCCCAGGAAGCACATACTTATTTCATGCTGCTTTCTGTGGATTTCCCCAGGAAGCACATACTTATTTCATGCTGCTTTCTGTGGATTTCCACAGGAGCAACATGTTTATTTCATGCTGCTTTCAGTCCTGCTTCCTGACAGGAAGAGATCTGTACACATCCATTGTTTCATCGGCTGCCTTCCGCCAGCTGAATTCACCTGCCCTTTTCAACCCTTTTTCAGAGAACTCTTCCCTTCTAATACTATCCAGTGCCAGCATTCTGATTGCTTCAGCGATACTGTTCTTCGAAAGAGGATCAACCAGAAGAGCAGCTTTACCCGCTATTTCGGGCATCGATGAGACACTCGACGTTATTACAGGTGTACCACAAGCCATCGATTCAAGAACAGGAAGACCAAATCCCTCGTAAAGAGAAGGGTAAACGAAAAATTCGGCCATTGAAAGAAGGGCCTGTACATCCACACTGTCTATATGTCCCGTCAGAAATACTTTTCCCTCCGTCACGCCTTTTTGCAGTTTCTCGAAAATGGGTTCTGTTTTCCAGCCGGTACCACCTGAAATGACCAGAGACTGTGGAATCGAATCAGCCATACCATAAAAAGCATCCAGCAGACCGGTGAGGTTTTTTCGCGGTTCAAGAGTACCAAGAAAAAGAAAGAACCGCTCCGGAAGAGAAAACTTTTTACGGATCTCTTCCAGTATGGATTTATCCCTGATCGGTGTGTACTCCGGAGGATGAGCCTCATGAATAACAGTGGTTTTTTCAGAAGCGCCAGGGAAATTTGCTTCCAGTTCTTTCGCGGTGAATTCGGAAACCGCTATTATTCTTGATGCCTTCTTCACAAAAAGCGGATACATGAGATTAACAAGATGAGCTTTCCCTGTATGAAGCTCTGGATAAAGATATCCGGAAAGGTCATGAACTGTAAGGACGCCTGGAACAGGAAGCACCATGGGGAGCCGATAATACAGCCCGTGAAAAAGATCGATTCTGTCCTTCTTCAGCCGAAGCGGCAAGGCAAGCTGGAACCATAGCTGGAATCGGGGAGATGGCCTGCTCAGAACAATTGTTGTGAAATTTCCCGGTAATCTCATATCAAATGGAATTGGACGGTTTGTGTAAAGGAAGTATTCATTCTCGCTATCGATGGACGCAAGCCCTTTGAGCAGCCTCAGAATATAATTTGGTATTCCGGACATCTCCCAGATAAGCGGTGAGATTTCCATTCCTATCCGCATATCATTTTTCCTCCTCCAGAAATCCCATCCTTCTGCCGCGCATAGGTGAATTTACTCCTCTTCCTGGTAAATGACCACACGGTATATGATATTCCTTCGATGAATGGATAACCAAGGGGGCCTGCATGCTTTCAATCGGATTCTTCCATAACCTGCCCACCGGCGGGGCTGTGCGGATCGCCGGCCAGCATATATTCAACCTCAGGAACAGATTCAAATGGTCAATCCACTGTCCTGAAGGGTCAGCCGCTCTTAGTCCCGATGCCGGAGTACCACTGTATATTCATCCTTTTCCGGAGGGCAGAAGCATGAGCCCGCAGGGGAAAATTATAGCACCTTTTCTACTATGGAAAAAGTTGTCCGCCTTAACCAATCTTTGCTCTTCCGTGGCGGGACAGATGGACAGGGATGAAGTAGATGCAGTTTTCTCCTGCTCATCAATGGTTGTCTCTGCCCCTCCACTTCTTTTTCAGGTGTCTTCTCCAACCATCTACATGTGTCATGAATATCCCAGAAGCCTTTACGAGAAAAACCTTTCCAAAACCAGAAGCAGGCTGACGGATCTTCTGATTCTCCCTGTTCTCCGCAGGGAGAAACGGATGGACTTGAAAGCAGCCAGGTCCGCGGATATTCTCATTGCAAATTCGTCTTTCATGAGTCCCAGAATCGCATCCATCTACGGAAGGGAACCTGTTACTGTCCGTCCGGGAATCAATACCGAACTTTTCTCTCCCGGAGACCAACGAGGGAAAGGTTCCTTTCTTCTTTCCGTTGGAGCTCTATCCCCTTTCAAGGGTCATCACCTTTTAATAGAAGCATTAAGAAAAGTACCAGGGAATGACTATCACGAACTTATTGTGGTCGCCGACAGAAGAACCGGTAGATATGCTGAGAGACTCGTGGCACTTGCGCGAAGGAGCCGTGTTAATCTGCGCATTCTTCACGGAATTCCGGACAGGGAACTCATCGGACTGTACAGAAACGCAATCGCCGTCATCTGCGCAGCTCAGGACGAACCCTATGGATTGGTGCCGATTGAAGCCA
>DAOWJX010000075.1 GCA_030640155.1 Candidatus Aegiribacteria sp.
AGCTGCCAAACCTGAGAAGAAGACAGCCGCTGCCAAACCTGAGAAGAAGACAGCAGCTGCCAAACCTGAGAAGAAAACAACCGCTGCCAAACCTGAGAAGAAGACAACCGCTGCTAAACCTGAGAAGAAAACAGCAGACACAACTGCAAAGGAAACTACGGCAAGGAAGACTGAAAAGAAGGCTGCAACAGAAGAAACTGCTGGAGATACTGCAACGGATACAGCTTCAGTCAACGAAAAGCCGAAGGCAGCTCAGGAAGAGAGAAAGGATTCGGGTGAATAATGTCCGTTAATCTAGATCATCTGAAACAACTAAGAAAAGCCACTGGAGCAGGAATGATGGACTGCAAGAAAGCGCTCGAAGAAAGCAACGGAGACATGCAGGGAGCCATTTCATTCCTTCGGGAAAAGGGTGTTAAAGTTGCATCCAAGAAAGCTCTAAGAGAAGCTGCAGAAGGACTGGTTGTATCATACATACATCCTCCCGGCAAGCTGGGAGTGCTGGTAGAGATTAACTGTGAAACTGATTTCGTTGCCAGAACTGATGATTTCCAGAAGTTCGCAAAAAAAGTTGCGATGCACATAGCGGCATATCCTCCAAGTGTTGTATCCCGAAATGACCTGCCCGAAGAAGAAATCGAAGCTGAGAAGAAAGTACTCCTTGCGCAGCTGAAAGATTCAGGTAAACCGGCTAATATCATTGAGAAGATCATTGAAGGACGTCTGGACAAATATTACTCAGAAGCCTGTCTTCTTGATCAGGAATGGGCAGATGATCCTGATGTAGGAACAGTTAAAGATGCACTTACCAATCTGATAGCGAAACTTCGCGAAAATATTATTATCAGTCGATTCGCCAGATTCTCCATAGGAACCTGATGAAAGAGGAAGACCAGACCGTCAGGATTCTCCTGAAAATAAGTGGAGAGGTTCTGGCTGGCGAAGCTGGTCACGGTATTGATTCTCTTACGGTAAAGAGACTGACAGAGTCCTTGATGGATCTTGTTTCAGATGGCATTCAGGTTGGAATTGTAACCGGTGGTGGCAATTTTATCCGGGGAAGAGATCTGCAGTCAATAGATCGAATCACCGGAGACCAGATGGGAATGATTGCTACCGTAATTAACAGTCTTGCACTGAGAGACGCTATTGAAAAGCACGGTGGTAATGCTGTCGTGCTTTCTGCCATTCAGATGCCTGGTTTCTTGGAATTCTTCTCACCCCGCCTGGCAAATGACTTCCTTGAACGGGGATATATTGTCATCTATGCTGGCGGAACCGGCAACCCATGTCTTACAACAGATACTGCGGCAGCACTCAGAGCGGTTCAGACAGGGTGTTCTATGCTGCTGAAAGGTACGAAAGTCGATGGCATTTACGATAGTGATCCAGAGCATAATCCCGAAGCTGAACGGTTTACTCAGTTATCATTCGAGGAAGTTCTCAAACTCGATCTGAAGGTTATGGATGCTGCCGCTGTTGCAATCTGTCGCGATGCCGAACTTCCTATCAGTATTTTTGATATCAGGGATCCGGTGAATATTGTCAGGATTCTTTCAGAACCATCTATAGGAAGTATTGTTGGGGGGAAAGATTCATGGTAACCGAGCTTCTTATTGATCAAAAAAGCAAAATGAAGAAAACTGTAGAAAGTACTGCCCGTGAAATGGCTGTTATCAGAACCGGGAAAGCCAGCCCGGCTCTGCTTGATAATATCCGGGTTGATTGCTGGGGAGGACAGCATCCGATAAAACAGGTTGCCGGTCTTTCAGCTCCGGAACCAAGGCTTATCGTTATTCAGCCTTTCGATCCGTCAACATCTGACGCTATAGTAAGAGCGATTCAGAAATCTGACCTTGGACTCAGAGCTACTTCGGATGGTCCGGTTATAAGGATACCTGTTCCAAAACTCTCCGATGATCGCAGAAAGGAACTGAGCCGTCATGTCAGAACGATGGCAGAATCGGGAAGAACAGCTATCAGGAATATCAGGAGAAGCGGTAACGAATTGCTGCATAAGGCCAGTAAAGCAAGCGAGATTACCGAGGATGAAGAGCGCAAGGCTCTGAATGACATACAGGAATCAGCAGATAATGCCATTTCCGAGATAGACAGACTACTTGAGGCGAAGGAAGCTGACATTCTTGAGGTCTGATAACTCCATGCTCACCCACGTTGGTATTATTATGGACGGCAACGGTCGCTGGGCAAGATCTCGTGGTCTCCCAAGAATCGATGGACATAAGGCTGCTGAGGAATCCATTCATGAAGCAGTTGAATACTGTGGTGAGATTGGAATCAAATACCTTACCCTGTTCGCCTTTTCTACCGAGAACTGGAAACGCCCAAAGGCTGAAGTCAGTTTCATAATGTTCCTTCTCAGCAGATTCATTAAAAGAAACATAGACAATCTTGACAGAAAAAATGTTAAGATTCGTGCTACAGGTAGACTGGATGATCTTCCGTCAAAACCTCGCGCTGATCTTGACGCAGCGATTGCCAGGACAGAATCGAATCAGGGTCTGAATCTGATTCTTGCTTTGAGCTACGGGGGCAGAGCCGAAATAGTCGATGCTGTGAAACGCTTGACCGCTGATATTAAAGCAGACAGTAAATCCCTGGCGGACATTTCAGAAGAATCAATCTCTTCGCGCATGTACCTTCCTGACGTACCCGAACCTGATTTGATAATTCGCACAAGCGGGGAGAAAAGGCTATCCAATTTCCTTTTATGGGAGTCAGCGTATTCAGAATTGTATTTTGCCGATACTCTGTGGCCT
>DAOWJX010000295.1 GCA_030640155.1 Candidatus Aegiribacteria sp.
ACTTCTTCTTGATCCGGAGGGCACTGAATACTCGATGAGCAAGGGCACAAATTCGTTTTCAGGATTCCTGCTGGATTCCAGAAACATCAACGGAACCGGAAAAAGGTTTGTGTTCGATGCTTTCAGAAAGAAGCTTTCCCCCAGTGTTGTGGTGGACTACAGAAGAACCGCATTCGAGAACAGAGCCAATCCTGACTTCAGAGTAACGCTTGACAGTCAGGTCATTGCCTACAGGGCAGGTTCCGATGGACATCCTGTTGGCAGATTCCAAAGCATTTCGAATGGATTTCAGGTGCTTGAAATCAAGTTCCGGTATCATCTTCCGAGCTGGTTTCACAGACTGATTCAGGAATTTGAATTAAAGCGTGTATCTTTTTCCAAGTTTGCACATGCTACTGACGTTATCTATATGAATTCGTATGCTTCATATCTTGATAAAGTATTAGAGAGGAGACCGGCTTGTCTGAGTTGAACCAGTGGTTCACAACAACCTCCGAACAGGTTGGGTATAGTCCGCAGTCCATTGTCATAAATCTTCTTATTGCGCTGGCTGCCGGACTTATCATCGGATTTATCTACAAGAAGACACATAAGGGGCTTTCATACTCTCAGTCATTCGTTATAACCCTCGTCCTGATGTGTATTACGGTAAGCGCTGTTATGATGGTAATCGGCAGCAATCTCGCCAGGGCTTTCGCACTTGTTGGAGCACTGACAATCGTCCGGTTCAGAACTGTGGTAAAGGACACAAAGGATACGGCATTTATCTTCTTCGCACTTACCGAAGGTATAGCATCCGGAACGGGAAATTACATCCTGGCAGTCTATTCAACATTCTTTATCGGCCTGGTAGCCTTGATACTCGCGAAAACCAATTTCGGTTCGATGCACAGAAGCGAGTTTATACTGAGATTCCGCTTCAACAGGGGATCAGGTGATGAAGAAGGATACGTGAATTTCATTGCTGAGAGGTCAAAACAAAGCACTATAATACACATCGAACCATCGGAAGACGGTATGTATCTTACCCTGACCTACGATCTTATATTGAAATCCGGTCTGACATCTCAGGAAATCGTAACAGGTTTGAACAGCATCCCTGGAATCGATAACATTAACCTGATAACAGCAAGCAACGATATAGACTATTGATTACTCTACGCTGTTAACCTCTCCTGGAGTTCCCCAGCAGACAGGATCACCTGTATCCGGATCAACATCCGGGTTGGCGTAATCAATGGAAGGCGCCCAGTTACCTTCTGTGTTTTCTCCTCCGATATTGATTTTCTCAAGGGATGACCCTGTACCATCGGCAGCGCTTCGCGAAGAGATCTCCTCATCGACTCCCCAGGTGTCAAAGTATGCAATTTCATCAAGAACCCCACCTGAAGAGGAATAGAGCAGGAGCATATCAGCAGAATTAGAAAGCTTCGTCCAGACTCCATCCCATGGAATAATGAGGATACCACTGCCATAAGCAGAAATGAATGACGACTCGTTTGCAGGCACCACCGCGCGAGCCGTGGGTTCGAGAATGAAGTTTCCCAGGAACAGCTGATTACTGCCATCATTCAACATCATGCCATCAAGCTGTATCGGCTCAGTACCACGATTGCACAACTCCACCCATTCGAACAGGTCATCTTCTCCCAGCGTAGGTCCATCCGGATTGTACATCATCTCAGTTATCACGATTTCTCCGGGTACAACCATGACAATCGACAGCACCATTGTAATAAGCAGCACGTTAACCTCCTGTATTTACATATACCTTCAAGAATCACAATTCCTTAAGAGCAGCCTGTCAGTCTTCCACCGTAACCTTTATCATGACATCACCCTGTCTTATAGCATCTACAACATCCTGTCCCTTCACTACCTTTCCGAAAACAGTGTGCCTTCCATCAAGATGCGCCTGAGGACAATGTGTGATGAAGAACTGGCTCCCGTTTGTATCAGGTCCGGCATTGGCCATTGAGAGGGCTCCCGTCTCGTGGCTCAATATGTCCCCGGTCAGCTCATCCTCGAACTTGTATCCAGGGCCACCCCTGCCGGTTCCAGTTGGATCTCCTCCCTGAACCATGAAATTCGGGATAACCCTGTGGAATGTAATTCCATCGTAAAATCCGTCCCTGGCAAGACAAATGAAGTTATTCACAGTTTTCGGGGCGTACTCCGGAAACAGATCAAGTTCTATGGTACCACGGTCTATTTCAATCTTCACAGCATAAGTTCTGTCGGTTTCTATCTTCATCTTAGGTGGTACGTTGTACTTCTCACTCATTGAAGTTCCCTTCTTCCAGCCGGTATTCATAAACGATTGGTAAATATACTGAGGATATGCAGTTTACGACACACCCTGAATCACGCCTGCAATAAATAGGAATCAGTCACTGTCACTTATCGATTACAAGAAATTTAAATAGTGCCTGTCACTATTTGTTTTGCGGGAGTTATCACCACCACCAGAAGCTTTTTGTAAGATAGCGGCTAACCAGAAGGAGAGAGAATACAAGCATCGGGAGAAATGCTCTCTTCTGAAACCATACTTCTCTGACTCTTATGGATTTCAGATCCCAAATTTTTAGAAGCGGGACAAGGATGTACGCAAGCAGAACAAAGTAAACTGAATAATTAATCAACACGAACCCGTAGTTGTGAATGGCAAACTGGAATCGGATTGCTGTGTGCCATGAACCGAATACGTTTCCGATAATGCTTATAATAACACCTGTGGTAGTCGCACCCTGCCAGACACAAAGTGCCATCACCAGAACCATAAGACTTGTTATCCAGCTTGTGCGGCCGACTAGCCCAAGCATGAATCCGCATATTAGCAGGAAAATCACGAATCCAAGCACGTAGGAATATCCCGGATACCAGTTCATGAAAATGAAACCCAGAGCAGAACCATTTGATATACGAATATCGTTTACGATAAATCCGATAAGAAGTAAAACTGAAAGAACAGCAATGCGGGGAAGAACTTTACATACCAGCAGGTTCAACCGGCTGATTGGAAGTGAAAGAAGATACTCGGTTGCCCCATCCCGTTCCTCAGCCTTGAACATATTGTAAGCCAGGTAGACAGCCGTTATCAGAATGAACAGATCCAGCCCGTTGGAAATGTACTCAATGAATGTAAGACCGGTTTCGTAGACTGCCTGGTCCGTCAGATACAGCAACGGAACCAGAATGAAGAATGACATGATGAAGACCGTCTGCCTGAGTGTTTCCTTCAGCTCTCTAATCCACATATCTTACCTGCCAACTAATCACTATGGAGACCGTAAAATCCATCATGATGAAAACATCCAGACAACAGGAAATGCAAAGACAATCATCGGTATTAACGACCTCTTTGCAAATGACAGTTCCCTTATGCGAACTGGTTTAAGATCCCAGTTTCTGTACAGGGGAACCAGTATCAGGGCTAGAAATCCGAATTCAACAAGAATGTACGGAAGCTGAGAAAATCTGACACGCTCCATCCACATCATAATTGGTGAAGGGTACTGTAGCAGTGAGGAAGCTTTGATAAATTCTTTCCATACAAACACAGGTGGGATGCTGTTTATGATGAAGGCACAGATCGTCATAACGAACAGCATTAATCTTGTTATCCAGCTTTTTCTGCCGACTATTCCGAGCGCAAAACCGCAGGTCTGGGAAAAAACAATAAAAGCAAGGAGTCCTGTGAGATTGTAAAACCAGAAGTAACCAACGCCAAGACATTTCACAATCACATTTGCAAGAAGCAGGACTGCAATTCGTGGAACCGTCTTCCAGATCAGCAGTTTCCAGCGGGCAATGGGCAAGGACAGAATGTATTCAACCGCGTTATCCTTCTCTTCCGGTCTGAACATATTGTAAGCCAGGTATCCCACCGCTATCATCCAGAGAAGCGCAAAGCCGCCCCACATGTACTCAGGAAAAGTAACACCTGTTTTGTATAAGGAACTGTCCAGGAGATAGACCAGCGGCATTACCGCCAGAAAGGCCATGATGAAGACGGTCTGCCTGAGAGTATCCTTAATCTCTTTAAGAAACACCGTACTCGCCTCCCATGAAGGCGGTCATTATTTCAGTGAGATCCATTTTCTGAATACTCTCGAAATTTGCGTTCTCAGCCTGTTCATCAAATGGATAGACGATATGATGCATCTTTCCCATCACATTCTCTATAAACAGCACGGGATGTTCCGGTGAAATTTCTTCTGCTATTACCCTTCTTGTTTTTGCTTTCAGATCGTCCACCGATTCATCCAGCCTTATTCCGTCACGACCTATGAATATCACTCTGTCTACAAGATTCGCGATGTCATGGAAGTTGAGATTCACCATTACAACAATCGGATTCCTCTTCTCCATAACTGCGATCAGCTGACGGAAGACAATATCACGGAGGTATGGATCAACCGAATGCAGAACCTCGTCAATCAGTATCAGTTCGGGATCGGTGGACAATATCAAAGAAAGATGCACAAGTACTCGCTGACCCACAGAAAGATCGGAAATCTTTGAATTGATATCGATTCCAGCTTTCAAAGCGAGTTCGAGATCAGATGGTTCCGTTATGTAAAATCCGGCATGAAATTCCGCTGCCTGAGCGGGAGTCATACTTCTATAGATGCTGAGACTGTCCGGCAGGAAAGCCGTTTTCAGTCGAGGGTCAGTTCCCTCTGGCAATCCATGGTCAATTTCACCTGACACTGGTTTAAGCACTCCCGCGAGAAGCCTCAGTATGGTACTCTTCCCCACCCCGTTGGGGCCGGTGATCATTACGGTCTCTCCTGCTGAAAGCTCAAGACTGAAATCCTCAAGCACTTTCTTCGAGCCGTAGGCAAATGACAGATTACTTAATCTGATCATATTCGATCTCTCCTCTCAACCTGTCAGAAAGACCTTTAACAATCTCCTCTGAAGCGAAGCCAAGTTCTGTTAATCTGGAAATGAATTCATCGGTAAGATCAGTGAAAATAATCTCCCGATCGCTTTGAAGATTCTTCCTGCCTGCGATGACATAATACCCAAGACCTTTTCGTGAAATTACGAATTCATCCGTCTCCAGATGATTGTAAGCTTTGGCAACCGTGTTCGGGTTGATCCTGAGAGTTGAGGCAAGCTCGCGTATAGAAGGCAATTTTTCGTCTTCATTCAGCATACCTGATACAATGCGCAGCCTTATCTGACGTTTCAGCTGCTCGTAAACAGGTATTGCCGACCTTGAATCGATACTGTACATTTGTACCTCTTTCCATCAACTGTATTACTATTATAGTACAGTAATACAGCATGTCAAGAGGTCATTTTTTCTCAGATATCATCTTTTGCAGTCTACCCGCTGCAGGACATGCTGATATGCAATTGGAACAGTCCCTTCCGATTTTCAACCAGAAATCAAAGCACTTTTCCGGATTGAACTGCCATCTGATAACTCCCGGATTATTAGACTCAGTAAGAACTTCCCATGTTGGTTTTTCAGCAGTACTGAGGGCATCTGCCTCGCACGCTTCAGCACAGAGAGTACAGCCCGAACAGACATCCTCTGTAGTAGGATACTCACTATGTGTTGACGCCAGTTCAAGATCTGTAATCACTTTACAAAGACGAATCCCCGGACCGAACTCCGGTGTTAGCAGCAGACCGTTACGACCAAGAACTCCCATGCCTGCATCAATTGCTAAAGGAATACTCAGTGCGGTATCATTGCCGCATGATCTCGCGTAACAACCCAGAAGACGCAGGTATTCCCCTACAGCACCAGCAAGTGCAGCGCTGTCAGAATAACCCTTTCCGCTCGCGGCAGCCGCCCGGAAAGAAGGAGAGGTCGCAATACTGTCTCTATCCATCTCCACTGCCAGGACTATTACCCATCGTGCTTCATCCGGTAATGTGACGGGTGCTCCCGTTCGGTCATTACTATAGAGCCAGCGGGTTTCAAGTTCTGTTATTCCTGCAAGCGATGCTCCGAACCTTTTCGCAACCTCAATGATGTTATCCGTTGCAGCTATCGGATCTGAAAACCTGAATTGAAACGGTTTCCTGTTGAGGACAAGCGGTCTCTTTCCAATTGATGTTTCTCGAAATGCTCCGGGGTAATTATCATGCAGAGTCCAAGAGGCTCTGGCTTCAGCAAGTCCCAGAAGCTCAGTATCACCAGGATCATCGGTTTCAGGCTGAAAATGATCGAAACCTTCAAAGATACCTTGACGGCAGAATACGGTTTTACGGCTGTCAAACCTTCGATGAATCTCCAAGTCAACATAATGTGAACCTTTTATACGCATGTAAGTTTGCCTTCTGTCGATCGAAGTATTTCAATAACAAGTCTATCTGCAACAGAGATTATCACGAATCACAGGCATTTAGGCAATGAATCAGGATATGGAAGAGCCCGGCGGAATGCCGGGCTCTTCTCAGGTGAATATCACCTTATTTCGAATGAGGTTCTTAGAAGTTCATTCTCCAGCCGAGGTACATGTCGGTGTAACCCTCCAGGTCTTCATCCTCGTAGCTGACGTTGCGTCCGCCTATCTGGATGGTGTTCGCGGGGGTCAGATAGCAGTTGAGACAGAAATCCATTACCGTGATATTATCTTCGGGATCATCTTCACCGACGACCAGGAAGTATGAGGGACTGAGGCTCTCGTAACGCACGGCAGGCATGATACTCGTAAGGAAACCGTCCTCGAGGTCGAAGTTGACACCGAGCATGGCGTAGTAAGCCATTCCGGATTTACCTTCGCCGCCTACGACTTCAGGTTCGGTCCATCCGGCCTGCATGAACTCACCCTCGAAGATGAGGTTCGAGGCATCGGAAAGAGGATAGTCCGCTAATACGTATGCGTCGATCCCGGTGGCATCCCACTTTTCCTGCGTTACAACTACAGCGGAGTCAAGCTGAGGTGCACCGATCATCGCAACACCACCGGCTATGGTGAGCCAGTCTGTGGCATCAACGGTAAGAAGCGCGGCGAATTCCTTGTTAACAGCGTCATCCGCGTCGGTATAAGATCCGGTGCCGTTGAAATAGGCAACATCGATGCCGACCATGTCAAACTGACCGTGCAGTTTAATACCAACATCGCGTCCACCGAAGTTGGTGAAATCTTCTGTGCCAGTAACGGCAGCCCTGTCGAGGAAATAAAGCCCGCCGCCTGAGCAGTTGAATGCCCAGCCGAAAGGAATCTTGAACTGACCGGCTCTGATAGAAAGCTCGGGGACAATGTTCATATTAAGGAACGCGTCACAGACCTGAATTGAGGAGTTCCCATCATAGGTCTTGAACTGCGTTCCTACGCAACCGTAAACATCGTCATTGAGCCTGGCCGTGAAGGCAGTCCAGTTGTAACCCCTGAAAGTGTTCTCAGGGTCACTGTTCTCGGCTCCGAACATGTAAAACCATGCCTTTGTATAACCGTTGATACCGAAAGTATCGGCACAACCACCGTCAAAGGTGGATCCGGCAAAGCTAAGAGTTGCTACAAGAGCAACAATACAAAGTGCGTATTTCATTACGCTCCTCTCGATAATTATTTAACCATGCCGCGGTTACTAACCAGTACCCCAGTAATTTCTCCGCGACTACTCCCCGCACTAAAGTTGAGAAATTATACTATCGGATACGATAAATGGCAATTCTATTGCAAACTGGTATTTTTTTACATGAAAAAATTATGTATCCTGAAGAAACGGTTCTGACAGTTTTCGCTCTGTTTCTGGGAATGATCACAGGCAGTTTTCTTAATGTTGTTGCCTGGAGAATTCCAAGGGGAGAATCCATAGTCTATCCCCGCAGCAGATGCACTTCATGCGGTGTTCTGATCAGATGGTACGATAACATCCCGATTCTCAGCTGGTTCATATTGAGAGGAAGGTGCAGGAACTGCGGTGAGCATTTCTCTTTCCGCTATGCGCTCGTCGAGCTGATAACAGGACTGCTCCTTGCGGGTATTATGCTGAAATACGGCGCAGGAATACTCTTTATCAGAGATGTTGTCTTCCTGTCTTTACTTGTCTGCGTGATTCTCACGGACATCGATCACTGGATTATCCTGGATTCGGTGAGCATAGGTGGCGCGGTTGCCGGAATTGTATTCTCAATCCTGCCTGGAGGCATCGGTATTATTCGTTCTGTCAGTACTGCTGCAGCTGCCTTCCTGCTTTTTTTCCTGATCAGACAGCTCAGTAAACAGATCCTGAAGAAGAAACCGGGTTACGCTATCGCTCCGGAAGGACATGAAGACGAAACAGATGAATTCCAGGGCGGCATGGGCTGGGGAGATATTAAACTCGCCGCAATGATAGGCGCTTTTCTGGGTCCTTCCGCTACGGTAGTAGCTCTTTTCATTGCTTTCCTTACAGGAGCTCTGACAGGAATTGCAGCCATGATAGCAGGACGCAACAGAAGAATCCCAATACCATTCGGACCTTTTCTCGCTCTTGGCGCTGCGGTATCTCTATTTATCGGCCAGGAAATCTGGTCGCTGTACCTGACCATAGGTCTTTCCTACTGATATGCCTTCCCCGTTTGAGACGGATTCATCTGCAGGCAGGAAACGCAATTCCTCAAAAGCCATTATTATGCGAGACGGAAGAATACTACTGACGGTTAACAGCGATGATCAGGGGGATTTCTATCTACTTCCGGGTGGAGGTCAAAAGCATGGTGAAACACTGCATCAAACATTGAAAAGGGAAGTTCTTGAAGAAACAGGATGGGTAGTAACAGTTGAAGAACTCCTTCTTGTCCGAGATTATATCGGAGCCAACCATGAATTCGCTCAATGGGAGTCGGATGCACACCAGACGGAGTTCATGTTCGAAGCCCGGCCAGTCCGTCATCTGGGTAACCCCCTTCTTCAGGACGCCTGGCAGACAGGAATGGAATGGGTGCAAATCAACAGGCTTGATGAAATCAAATTGTATCCATCTGTTCTGAAGAAAATACTGCCGGAGCTTCTGTCCGGAACTTACGAAGGACCGATATATCTGGGGGATGTTAATTAACCCGGATTCATATCAGCCTATCGTCAGGAAGTAGCATTTTACTCCTGTTTCGGCTTCCAGCTCTGTTCTGAGTTCTTCTCTTTCCCGCTCACCCCTGCAGATGAACTGAGCGGTACCGTCTCCCTGTGAGCCTACGCCCTTTCCTCCCCAGGTTAGACTCCTTGCGGTTCTGTTATTCAATATTTCATGAAGTCCTGGAGATCTGAGCTCTGAGGGACAGGCTGGAGCCACCAGTTCATCGAAAACCCTCTGGGCTTCAATCATGAGTTCTCCAAGGATCTTCGCATCTCCCATTTCAATGGCATCACAGGCCTCTTCGGTTATTCTGTGGTTTTCTTCGCCCAGTGCCTTTCTGATCTGTCTGTTTCCACTGCTGAACGAAAAGTTCAGGTCCTCAAGAATCTTTCGTGTGTTCTTTCTGCCCTGCAAATCCACGATAAGAAGATGCAGTGGGCCTCCGGGCAGCAGGGGTCTGGCAGTCATCTCATCTCCATCGAAGGTAAGCAGAACCGGATCTACTCCGTAGGCGCAAGCCTGATCCATCTTTCCGCAGTGAGAACCGGTAAGGAGTTCTCCCCGGTATGCCAGCTCCATTTCGTCTTCGATCGAGAGGTTGAGAGAGTGGATTCTGTTGAATGCCCTGGCGGTTAGAACGCACACTGCCGCGGAGGATGAAAGCCCCTTCTTCATGGGCAGGGTCCTTCTGTATACGCGCAGTCTCAACCCGAGATTCGGATGGTTCTTCAGAATGACACTTGCCGTTCCCACCGCGTATGAATCAAATACAGCGGACTCTGCTGATTCTCTAAGAAATTTCGGCTCGGAAGGATACGAATGCAAGGGACCCTGAGACCCGTCAGAGAGGATCTGCGAGATATGAAATCCAGTCGCTGCCGGTTCTGCCGTGCCGTAGATACCCTGATCGGTTCCGGCTACGATGCACAGTCCTGTTTTAATAGATATGTCAGTTTTTCTGTATTCACCGGCCCAGTCGGAATGCTCTCCGAACAGACAGAGCCTGCCAGGG
>DAOWJX010000342.1 GCA_030640155.1 Candidatus Aegiribacteria sp.
ACTCCGTCCTGCATAAATTGCGCCATATCAGCTCCATGTGACATAATGTACTCCTTATAGAAATACCTGGTTATTATGGAATCCGGATCGAATGCGTTCCATCTGCATACAGTCATGTCTCTTGAATGTCTGCCGTCATCCAGCCTGCGATGCACGCTCTGTCTTCCAACAATATCAGTCGAATCAACGGCAACCATCATACTCCTGGTTCCTGAATCAAATAAATGCGTACTCAGGTTCTGCCCTGATGAATCGTATCTTATCCAGCCATTACAGCCGTCAGCTACACAGATCGAACCGTCTCCGAGAACTGCTATGCTGCCAGGATTATCAAGATCTCCCGGACCACTGCCTGCTCGTCCGATTCTTCGAATGAACTCACCATCTGAATCATAGACAAATATGGTCAGCAGTATCTTATCCAGAACGTAAATTCTTCCATCGTAGCCGGTATCAACATCTGTAACCGATCCGAATACATAATTCAAGTCCCCATGCGCAATACCGATCGAATCAGCAATACTGAGCGTACATACATTCGCGGAGTTGATATTACCAGCAGATGTTCTGTTATCATCATCGGTACATGAGATGCTTACCGGGATTATGATGATTGTTACTATGGTCAATAACACCATCAGCATATTCTTATATCGATTACATAGAGATTGCATGATTTATATATATCCTCTACTAACTTTGCATTACAGCAATATCCTCTTTTTAAGATAAGCTTCCAGGTATAGTCGTCAATAGAAGGGGCGGTATTTGAAGATTCCTGTAAGAGCAATTGATATATGATTCCATTGTTTCAGGAAAGGTAGTCATCCAAATAATTCCAAAGGCTGGTCAGAAGAGATTGAAATTAACAGGTTAGGAGTAAATTCTGGAGTAAACTCGATCACATATCAGTAATCGGAGGAATGATGAAACGAAACGGTATTATCCTTGAGGTGAGAGATGATGAAGCTCTGGTTTCACTGTCCGGTGCAGGAGAATGTGATGGTTGTGAAGCCAGGAGCGCCTGTTTTTCGCTTTCAGGCAGGAAATCGTCTAATCCGGAAAGCTGGATGAAGAACGAAAAAGGGGCTCAACCGGGGGATCTTGTGGAACTTGAGCTTGCGCCAGGTGCGTCACTTGCCATGATTACCTCCACATTCCTGCTGCCCGTACTGCTTCTTACAGCTGGATATTTTTTCATGATGAATGAAAGCGACTCGGTCAGAGCGATGGGTGCGGGTATCGGGCTGCTGGTTGGAATCGTAGCCGCGGTTGTCATCAATCGGAGGCTGGGATCGAAGAAGGGTTTCAACATGAGCATGACGAGGATTCTTGAGAAAACGGACTGTCCTTCAAGCGGTAGTAATAAAACCATGAACGATTCGGAAGGAAATACCCAATGATTGAAGAGATGAGAGGTTTAGCGCTTGAAATAATCGAGCAGCTGCAGCATCGAGGGGTAGATTACGGCGATGTGCGAGTGGAGAACGTTGATCTTGAAAGCATTGCTTTTCGTAAACAGAGACTGGCTGAGACTGAAATGCAGGCAAATCAGGGCATCGGAATAAGAGTGCTCGTGAACGGCTGCTGGGGATTTGCTTCATGCAGCGGATTTGAAGCCGGTCTAATAGAGAAAACCGTTGACAGAGCAGTTGATGTGGCAAAATCGGGATCATGTGCGGTAAGTGGTATGGTGAAACTCTCCATTGAGAAACCTGAAACAGGACATTACGCTGGACCCTGCGTGAAGAATCCTTTTGAGATACCAAGAACAGAGAAGATTGATCTTCTTTCGAGCACAGCCGATATCATTCATTCCTCTCCATTGATTAATATGAGCTGGTCATATCTCTGGTTCGAAAGGAGAAAGAGAGTCTTCGGGAACACAGAGGGAACCCTGATCTCATCCGATCTGACATTTACCCAGCCTATTCTGATAGCGTACGCTGTACATAATGATGATATGCAGAGCCGCTCTCTTCAGGATGGCGCAAGGATAGCCGGATGGGAATGGATAGAGCAGGTAGACATGATCGCATGGGCCGAGAAAGCCAGGGAAGAAGCTATTATGAAGGTGAAGGCGCCGGAAGGTCCATCGGGCGTAATGGATCTCGTGCTTGATGGACTTCACCTCAGTCTTACCATGCATGAGTCCGTTGGACATCCCACTGAAAGCGACAGAGTTCTTGGCTGGGAAGCGAATATGGCCGGTAGAACCTTTCTCGAAATCAGCGACCAGGAGCATCTGAAATATGGTTCGTCGATGGTGAACTTTATAGCTGACAATACAATTCCGTATGGAGTAGCCAGCTGGGGCTGGGACGATGACGGAGTGCCCGGTCAGAAATGGTATACAATAAAGAACGGTATTTTCCAGGAATTCGGTTCTGTTCGGGAGACGGCTCTTCTTGTTGAAAGGCAGCATAGCAGAGGGTGCTGCCGGGCTATGGATTTTGCCTGTTTTCCCATAAACAGGCAGCCTAATTTCTATCTTGAACCCGGAACGGAGCAGGTTACTCCGGATGATCTTATCTCAGAAGTGGAGAAGGGTGTATACATCGAGGGGCGCGGGTCATTCAGTATCGATCAGAGAAGAGTAAACTTCCAGTTCGGTGGCGACCTGTTCTGGGAGATAAGGAATGGAAAAAAGGTTCAACCCCTCAAAAAGGTTATCTACAGATCTAAAACCAGAGATTTCTGGGGCTCCTGTGACGGCATTTCCGATAAAAGGTTCTTCAGGGCTATGGGCTTGCTTACATGCGGCAAAGGGGAGCCTGTTCAGTCCGCCAGGATGACCCATGGAGCCAGTGTGTCCCGATTCAGGAACATCGAAGTAGGAAGGGGTGCGGAATGACCAGGGAAGAGATGTTTGTATTTATTGATGCAATTCTGGAGCAAGCCTCTGTTCCCGATGTACTGGCAAGGCTGACCGAGCAGCGGCTGGCAACTGTCAGATTCGGCCAGAACAGAATCACCCAGAATGTGGATACTTTTGAACGGAGACTTCGATTAACACTTGGTGATGGGAAAAGACAGGCTGTCTACAGCACTCACAGAATAGACATGGATGCGATTCCCTCGATACTCGATTCTGCTATGGAAATGCTTGAGACCGCCACACCTGATCCGGAGTACATGCCTCCGGTTCCTGCAGGTCAGGTTTATCCTATTATTGAGAAATGGGATGCTGAAACTGCTGAAGCGAATCCGGATGATCGTACCGGAGCGGTAGCAGCCGCGGTTGAAACTGCTGAGAGAAACGATATGGAAGCTTCCGGAATAACGGGAATAAGCGTTGATACAACTGTTAGTGGCACTTCCACAGGGAATCTGGGGTTCCAAAGGTCCACATCAGCTTTTCTCAGATTGACCATGGACAGAGGGAAGAGTTCAAGTTACAGATCCGTTAACTCTGTTGTATGGCGCGATCTTCCGGTTAGAAACACTATAGAAGAGGTTGCTCAGGAGGTCGAAGCAGATATGGATCAGGTCGATCTTGAACCGGGTTCATACAAAATGATTTTCGAACCGCAGGCTGTTGCTGATCTTGTACCGTATATAGCCTGGTCTCTGAATGCCCGAC
>DAOWJX010000156.1 GCA_030640155.1 Candidatus Aegiribacteria sp.
GGAGCGCGCGGAGCCATACAGCTAATGCCTGGAACTGCATATGATGTCTCCAGATGGTACGGTCTTCCGCGACTTGAGGAGGATGAGTTCTTTGATCCTGTCATTTCAGTCCCCTATGGAGCGTTGTATATTGACAGGCAGCGAAGCAGATTCAACAATGATATTCCTCTTTTCCTGGCCGCATACAATGCTGGTCCTGAGAACTCCGCAAGATGGGTTAACATGCACGGATGGAACCCTGGAGATCCTGAACTCTATATTGAACAGATAACGTACAGGGAGACCCGAATGTATGTGAAGAAGGTATTGAGATCCGCCTGGATTTACGAAAGGCTTGAAAAATGACAACTCTTATTCTGTTATTCCTGCTGAATTATTTTGTTGATCCTGCTGTTCCTACAACTCTTGTATATCCTCCATTCGGTCACTGTATGGGTATATACAGGGCAGGAACTGAACAGCTTGCGATTCTCCTTGGAGGTCTCGTCAGATTTGATGATCCACAGGGACTCGCCTGCGTAAAACTCGAAGACTGGGATGATCCGGGAACCTCGGACGATGATGAACTGGCAGTATACGGAGTGAATTCCGGAACCGGACATATCATCTATAATGCCGATATGTACACACTTGGCCTGTATGGTGGTACCGGCTCGGATGAAGATGAACTTCAAAGGCCTCACGGGATAGCTGCGGACCCATCAGGCATGGTTCTGGTGGCTGACACAGGTAATCAGCGGGTGATGATCCTTCGGAGGAATGGATCCAGACTTGTTCCCGACGGACACATCCCGGGTTCTTTCATCGAACCCTGGGATGTTGCGATCGACGGCAGCGGAAAGATTTACATAACTGACCGTGCAGGAAACTCGCTGTTCATCTATTCTTCTGTTGCGGATTCACTTCCCGCTGTGATTGCACTCAACACCCCGGGCGGTGTCGGTGCTGTGGGAATGGAAACCTGGTTCCATAACGATGAAAGCAGCATTGTCGTAGTAACAGATGAGGGCTCAATCCTTGTGAAAATCGAGAACGGTATAATCGTTGAATCAGCTGATATTGATGATTGCGGGGGGGGAATTTTCAATTATCCCGCATTTGATTTCTGGGGGAACATCTGGGTTACAGATAGCCTCTACAGTACGATTCACAAATTTACTCCTGATCTTGAGTACCTTGTCAGTTTTGGTTCCGCGGGGCACGATGACAGGGAATTCACAAATCCAACAGGTCTGGCCATATGGAAGCGATTTGGCCAGATGTTCGTCGCCGAGAGAGAGGGTGCAAGGTATTTCTGGATCGGTGCTGATCTGATTGACCTTTCAATAGAATCAACCGGCAGAGGTTTGCAGCTGGACGGAATTCTCACCGAGAAAGCCATTCTGGACGTGATTATCATCGGTCCTGATGGATCCGATGTTCGTCGTCTTTTCGAAGGCAGGCACTCCGCGGGACAATTGCATCTCCAGTGGGATGGCTGTAACTCAAGAGGAGTACCTGTCGAGGGTGGGGAATTCAGTCTGGAGCTTGTTCTGCAGCCTACGTATTCAAGCAAGGGTTATTTCAGCAAGACATTTCTCGAAGATTTCATGCTGGATTCTCTTCCGGAAGCGGCAACAGGGAGGGGGAGAGGCAGCTGAGATACGCTTTTCTTGTAATACTCCTCATTCTATCCGCATTCTTCAGCGGAACCGAGACAGCCTTTTTCAGCCTTGACAGGCTTCAGAAAAGAAGACTTAGAAAAACGGAATCGGGCAGGAGAGTGATACATATGCTCTCAACCCCGGAGCAACTCCTCTCCGCTCTGCTCTTCGGAAACACAGTTGTGAATGTCACCGCATCAGTGATTACTGTATCCATTGTTGCTGACCTCTTTCCGGAGAATAGTGGTCTGAGTCTGGCGCTGTCCGTTACCCTGATGACTTTTCTTCTGCTTGTTTTCGGTGAAATATCGCCCAAGACTCTCGCTGTCTCACATGCGGGGAAATGGGCTTCACGAAGCTCTGCGATAATGCTTGTCTATTTGAAAGTATGTGCTCCGGTTGCTTCAACTCTTTCGCGGGTGTCGAAATACATATCCCGCCTGATCGGAATAAGACATCCCGGGGATACTCTTTCACATGAGGAGATCATCGCGCTTGTTGAACTCGGACGGTCAGAGGGATTTCTGGGAAGTGAAGCGGAAGCAACATTGAACCTTCTGACACTGGAGGAATCTCAGTGTACTCATGTGATGAAACCGCGATCGGAAGTTGTCGTTCTCAGAACTGGATGGACCCGTGAAAGGTTTACTGAAATCATTGATCATACTGGTTTCACCAGATATCCTGTGCTGGACGGCCAGATAGAAAAGGTGCTTGGTTATATTGACTCAAGAGAGTATCTGCTGTCAGATAAAGAAGATGCGCTTACTCTGCATCCTCTGCCATCATTTCCTGAAAATGCCCGTCTAGAAACCGTTCTGAGGGGTCTGAGGGATTCCGATGAGGAAGCGGGAGCCGTTTTTGACGAGTACGGCGACTGGACAGGTCTTATCACTACACGCGATGTCATTGACAGCGTATTGCTCAGTCCCGCGATTGAAAAGGGATTTCTTCCGGATGGAGTCACGGTTAAAGACGGATGGATGGAAATTCCC
>DAOWJX010000162.1 GCA_030640155.1 Candidatus Aegiribacteria sp.
AGAATCTTTTTAGTCGTATCGACCGGTGGCTGAGTTGCAGGTGATGAAATGATATCGATTGAATCAACATGAATTTCAACAGATGCGGGATGAATTGAATTATCCTTTATTCCTGCTTCTTTTACTGTACCAGTAACTTCAACTGACTGCTCGACATCCAGATTGTCAAGAATATCTTCATTTCCGTCATTCCCCATAACGCATTGCAGTAATCCGTCATGGCGACGCAGCACGATAAACGCGCCCCAACCCAGGCGGCGGATTCGCTGAATTACGCCATGAAGGGTTACTTTCTCTCCCGCCATGCCCTCAAGCTTTTCTGCTGAAAGCAGGTTTGTCATTCCCTTATCACTTATACCGATCATGGAAAACCTCTCCGTTTTCTGGAAACTCGTATTTCTCTTCAGAACAGCTAATATACATATTCAGTCCTGCTGCGATGAATCACTCTCTGGGTTACTGTAAAGATTGGGGTTAATCCCACCTGATCTGAAAACGCGAATCAATCTGTTGGGGGCTGAAATCAGGTGAGCCTGGACTATCCTGAATACTTGTTCCGCATCGATCAAAAGATCCTCTGCTTCTTCTCTACCCGGTTCATCCAGGTTGATCATGCAGGAGAGCTTTTTGACATTCCTGAATATATCCCTCAATTTCGGCTGATACTTTGTCCTCGAAAGCTCTCTAAGATTATGAAGTTCCTTCAGATCAGATTTCGCAAGAGCTTCTTCCTTCTGTAATCTGAAGCTCTCTCGTATGCGTTCAATCTGTTTGAGTAGAAGTCTTAGTTCTTCGGCTACTCTTATATTTGCATTTTTCATATTCTTGGCTTTCCTGATAGAGTGAATTAGAATTCTTCTGAAGTATATGAAATTAATCGATTGGAGAAGAATGTCAGACACCTACCGGATACTAGCAATCAATCCAGGCTCCACATCTACGAAAATATCTGTATTTGAGAGCGAAAAGGAAGTATGGTCTGCTAAAATATGTCATTCCAATGATGAGTTGGCAGGATATGACCATATTTATGAACAGTACGATTTCAGAAAAGATGTTATTGAAAATGAGCTTGAGAAAGCTGGTTACGACATTGCATCCTTCGATGCGATCGTCGGTCGGGGTGGAGTTCTCTACCCTGTTGAGGGAGGAACATACGAAGTAAACGAGAAGCTCCTTGAAGATCTCCGCGCAGGTGTTCAGGGGGAGCATGTTTCTAATCTGGGAGCTCCAATAGCAAATGAACTTGCTCACGAAGCTCACTGTCCCGCGTTCATAGTTGATCCGGTTGTTGTTGATGAGATGGAACCTCTTGCAAGGTTCTCGGGTCATCCTGATCTTCCCAGAAGATCGATCTTCCATGCCCTGAATCAGAAAGCCGTTGCACGGAAAGCATCAGCAGATATTAAGAAATTATACAACCAGGTAAATCTCATAGTTGTTCATCTCGGTGGAGGAATCTCAGTGGGCGCTCATAAAGCTGGAAGGGTTATTGATGTCAATAACGCTCTTAATGGTGATGGTCCCTTCACACCTGAAAGATCCGGAGGTTTACCGGTAGGTGATCTTACAGCGCTTTGCTTCAGCGGAAAACGTACTCTGCCGGAAGTCAAAAAAATGATCAAGGGCGCTGGCGGAATTGTAGCTTATCTTGGTACAAACGATATGATGCTCGTCGAGGATAAAATCAAAGAAGGAAACAGGAAGTACGCTCTGGTTTACGAAGCAATGGCATACCAGGTAAGCAAAGAAATTGGAGCCATGGCAACTGTTCTTGAAGGTAATGTTGATGCAATAGTCCTAACCGGCGGAATCGCCTATGACGAGAATTTCGTGGAAATGATTCGCCGCCACACGAGATTCATTGCGAAGATTCTGGTCTATCAGGGTGAGATGGAAATGGAAGCTCTTGCACTCGGAGGTTTGAGGGTGCTTCGGAAAGAAGAGAACGCAAAAATATACAACCCACGGAGGCAAGCTCTCTAATGAGTGATGCAGAATTCGAAAAGAGAAAGAAACTCTGGGAAGACAGCATTCTTGATCCTGTCCTGAACAAATTCCCTGAAAGAAAAGAGACTTTCGTCACCGGATCGGGAGAGCCTGTGGAACGTGTTTATTTCCCTGAAGAACCGGATGAGGACTATCTGAGGAAACAGGGTTTCCCCGGGCAGTATCCGTTCACGAGGGGAGTACAGCCCACAATGTACAGGGGTCGTTTCTGGACGATGCGTCAGTATGCGGGGTTCGGAACGGCGGAGGAATCAAATAAACGATATCGCTACCTTCTTGAACAGGGGCAGACCGGGCTTTCAGTTGCGTTTGATCTCCCGACTCAGATAGGATACGATTCAGACCATCCACTCTGTGAGGGTGAGATAGGTAAAGTCGGCGTCGCTATCGACAGCCTCTCTGATATGGAGATTCTGTTCAGTCAGATTCCCCTTGATAGTGTGTCAACCTCTATGACCATAAACGCTCCGGCAGCGGTTCTCCTTGCGATGTACGTTGCGGTTGCGGAGAAGCAGGGTATTCAGGCCAAAATGCTTCGCGGTACAATTCAAAATGACATTCTGAAAGAGTACATGGCCCGTGGAACCTATATTTTCCCCCCTGCCCAATCCATGAGACTTATAACTGACATTTTCTGCTTCTGCAGTGACAATGTACCGAAATGGAACACAATAAGTATTTCAGGATATCACATTCGTGAAGCAGGATGTACTGCTGCACAGGAAGTTGCGTTCACTCTTGCCGACGGTATTGCATACGTTGAAGCAGCAATTGAAGCAGGACTGGATGTTGATGATTTTGCGCCCAGACTCAGTTTTTTCTTCAATGCGCACAATGATCTGCTTGAAGAAGTAGCTAAATTCAGAGCAGCGAGGAGATTATGGGGACAAATCATGAGAGAACGGTTCAAAGCAGAGAATCCAAAGAGCATGATGCTCCGTTTTCACACTCAGACAGCCGGTTCCTCTCTAACTGCTCAGCAACCGGATAACAACATCGTGAGGGTAGCAATTCAGACTCTTGCGGCAGTACTCGGTGGTACCCAGAGCCTCCACACGAACAGCAGGGATGAAGCCCTTTCTCTTCCAACTGAACAGGCGGTGCGGATCGCTCTTCGAACCCAGCAAATTGTGGCGAACGAATCCGGGGTCGCAAATACAGTTGATCCGCTGGCTGGAAGCTATATCGTTGAAAATCTGACAGATAGAATAGAAGCAGAGGTGCTGGAATATATCAGAAAAATCGATTCAATGGGTGGTATGGTCAGCGCAATTGAGAGCGGATATCCTCAGAGAAAGATACAGGATTCAGCTTACAGATATCAGCGTGATATTGAAAGTAAAGAAAGAGTCATTATCGGGGTTAACAGCTATAGAATTCAGGAAGATCCACCTGAAGGTCTCCTGAGGGTAGACCCTTCCGTTGCCGAATCGCAGCTTTCCAAGCTTGAAAGCATAAGGAATAAGAGGGATAACAGTGCTGTTGAAACAAGTCTTCAGGCTCTTCAAAAAGCTGCAGACTCTACAGATAACCTGATGCCATTCATACTTGATTCCGTGCGGTGCTACACTACACTTGGCGAAATATGCAAGGTACTCAGGGTTGAATTCGGGGAATACAGACCCGGCACGGTTCTGTAACCTAAAACCACTCCATATGTGGGGTGGTAGAGTAAAGTAAGAAAGGAATATTCAACGTGAAACTTCACAGAATCTACATAACAGCTTCAGTATTATTACTGTTTTTTCTCACTTCGTGTTTCGGTCCTTCAGTAGATAATTCAACCTGGATCCTGATTGTCAAAGATGACTCCGTATCCGTTGGACAGCTTGGTGAATCATGGCTTGGAATGGATAGCCTTCAGAGGGAAACTTTCCTGTCAAGGGACAATACCATTGGGGAATTCATTGTCGCGTACGGGAGAAGAGTCATCCTTGAGAAGGAGTTGGATGCGAATGGATATATGACTCATCCTCTTTTTCTATCTTACAGAGATTCGTGGTTGATGGTCGAAACCGCCGCAGCCGCAAAAAATATGCTGATTGACCGGGAGGCTGCTGAAGTTACCGCATCCGATATACAGTTCTACGGTGAACGCCTGGGCAGGAACGTGATGTATACAGTCAATCCTGGTTCTGAAAATGAATTTCGTATCGGTCCAGTACACCTCCCGAATCTGCAACGCGAACTTGCCCTGCATCTTGATACATTATCATTACATGAAATCGGAACCGACGGATCGGGTCTGCTCGTAAGGCTCGATACACTGATGATGGTCGATTCTATCCTGATCAAGAATGCTCTATCTGATCCAGCCACAATTAGTGATATGGCGATAAGAGATCTTTCTAATGCAAGATTCAATCGATGGGCACAGGGTGTTAGTAACCGAATCTACACTGATTACTCAGTTACAGTTGATTCAGTTAAAGTTGAGGATTTCGCTCAGCACCTTATCGGGAATAATCCTGATATGTCTGATGACTTCGTTATCGTTGAATCTGATTTTGGAACCTGGACAGTGAAATATCTTGAGGATGAGATTCTCTATCTTAGTTCTCGCATCGATGTTCAGCCAGGATCTTCAGTCTGGATTGAAGATATGATTCAGGTAATGCTAATGCAGTGCTATTTCTATGAGTTCATGCAGGAGGAAGCTCCCGGAATGCTTGATTCGCTGCGAGATGAGTCCGAAACCTACCTGCTCAATTTCGCCTCCGAAGAGTACTACAATGACATGATACGCTCAAATGTAACCGTAACTGAATCAGACATCATATACGAATACGAGACTCTTGAAGAACCTTTCATGATTGAGGAGAAGCGTGTACTTCAGGCAGCCTATATTCCAGTTGAGAGGACGGATGATTTCCGGCAGGCAGTCTATAGAGAAGAATTGAATGAGTTTATCTCAGAGCTTGACGGTTTCGTATACCTGGCGGCTGATTCAACTCAAACCCAGATAACTCGACCTCTCAGATTTGGTGAAGTTCCAGGAGGCCACGGGGAAGAAGTTTTCTCACTAGATCCGTCCGATACTACGAGCTGGCTGGGCCCGGTCAGCGTATTCGCTGATGATGGCTCTGCTCTGCTCAGGTTAATAGAAGTAGTGCCTCCAAGGGTTGCGACAATTGATGAAGTCAGGCGAAGTCTGAAGAACATGGCGTTGACCAGACTTCAGGAGCAGGCTACTGTTGAATTAATTCAGGAACTTGAAGAGAAGTACATTCTTATCATCAATGAAGAGATCCTTGACAAATTGCCTTCAGATCCGGGAATGTGGACAACTTTCTAGATAGTATACAGGTCAGGGGACATGATTAAACGTGTCCCCTGCTATATCATTTTAAAATTACGACAGAAGCGGTTGCAG
>DAOWJX010000251.1 GCA_030640155.1 Candidatus Aegiribacteria sp.
CTTCTTCCTCCACATCCAGGACAAACGGAGGTCAGGAAGAGACGGAAAAGGTTCCGCGGTAACGCTGATAGAGCCATATTCCCAGTATCAAAGCATAAAGAAGCATAATAAGACTGATTATCTGATTATCAGTGAAACTGTAACCCAGAAGCTGACCGGGCGTGTGATCAAAATAGCGAAATTCTTCTATACCGAACCTTGTAACACCGTACAGACCCAGAAACAGACAGAAAATAAAACCGGGAAAGTGTTTATGCCGGTCAGCCCACAGGAGGATTCCTATTATGAACAGTCCGGATAATGAGCTGTAAAGTTGCGTCGGATGAATATGGGAACCGGGGATAATCCCGGTATTAAAGTAGGGCATCGCGGAATCAGGAAATGAAACTCCCAGAGAACATGATGTTTCTGCGCCGAAACAGCATCCGTTGAAAAAACAGCCGATCCTGGTGATGAAAATACCCAGAGCAAATGAAGGAATGACGGCATCCGCGAGTTTCCATTTGGGGAGTTGCTTTCTCCAAACTGTATAGAATCCTATTGCTACGGCAAGAATCACACCACCCAGCATACTGAGGCCGTACAGACCCTTCCAGATAGCAATTACATCCAGCCAGTGCCCCTGAAATTCGGATATATGCGTAACTACATAGAAAAACCGTGATCCCACTATAGCAGCAATCATCAGACGCACACTAAGGTCGTAAATATCTCCTCTGGATATTCCTGCAGCTTCACCTCTTCTAGCGGCAAGCCAGAGCCCCAGCATGAAGGAAACAGCAAGCATCAATCCATAAGAGTTGATAGGCAACGAACCGATTTTAAACAGAACCGGGTACATTGTCAGAACCTCCCAATAATATCCGCATTTTCAGGAGTCATAATCTAAGATGCGAGTTGATTCCTGTCACTTCTGAGGATCAGATCACTTATCTCACCAGGGATAAGCTTCCTTTTACACTTCTCTCCAGTACATGCCTGCATTCACAGCAAGTCCCAGCAGGAACAGTACTACGATCATCTGACTTCCTCCATAGCTTATCAGAGGAAGCGGGAGCCCGGTTACAGGCATGATTCCAAGTGTCATTCCAACATTAACGAAGACATGAATGGTGCAATATGCTGCTATTCCCGCAGTTACAAGCGAATTGAAAGCGTTGACCGATTTTCTTGCTGCAAGGGTTATCCTCCATATAAGCACAAAGAACGTTGCAAGGAGAATAATTCCACCAAGAAAACCTGTCTCTTCCGCCCAGACCGAAAACACAAAATCTGTATGTCTGGCCGGCAGGTAAGCCAGCTCTTTCTGTGCGCCCTGAAGAAAACCCTGGCCAAATAACCCTCCGGATCCAACCGCAACTTCTGACTGAATGATATTCCATCCGGCTCCGTGCGGGTCGCTTGATGGATCGAGAAAAGTAATCAATCTTGATCGCTGATATGTCTCAAGCAGATTCCATGCCATGGGTGTCAGGGCTGCAACAATCGAATTCCCTCCAATGAAAATCAGCCAGCTTGAGAATGGATATCTCCGTCTGTAAAGTATTAATCCAAGAATGCATATGAACAGGATCCAGAAAATGATGTGTATTGAGGAGACAGCGGCCAGAAACGGACTTATGATAAGATATATCCATCCAGGACCGTACCCGGCCCAGATAAATATCGCAAGCACAATCATGATCATTGCGATTGAAGTCCCAAGATCAGGCTGGAGAAGTGTCAGAATGATGGCTGGAAGAATGGTCAGAAACACCAGGAGTTCACCGAATTTTCTGGGTCGGACTCTGAGAGATGAGAGCCACCATGAACTCATCAGAATCAAACCTGCTTTTGCTATCTCGGATGGCTGGATATGCAGGGGACCTATGATGATCCAGCGGTCTGCCGGTCCGCCTCCAAGAAAAATGGTAGCCATTAGAAGCAGACAGGTCAACAGATAAATAACCGGAGATATCTCTTCAAGTCTTCGAAAGGAAATCCATGTTCCGACAAGGAAAAAGACTATTCCTATAACCACCCAGAGTACCTGTCTGCTGAACAGTCCGCTTTCAGAGACCACCATAGATGCGGAATATACCGTACTGAGGCCAATTGTCAGCAGTATAACGACTGAAATAATCAGAAGCAGATCGGGGCGGTCTCTTCCTATCAGTTCAAATCTCCCCTCGTTCAGCCAGGTAGCTGGAAAGGATATTTTCTACTACTGGTCCGGCAACAGAACCACCATGTCCTCCATGTTCAATAACAACACATATCGCAAGGGGCATTGGATCCCGTATAAACCCGATTACCAGAGCGTGATCTTCTCCAGGGCATTCAGCTGTACCGGTCTTCCCCCAGAAATCCAGAGAAGAATCAGAAAATGCATTATATAGAGTTCCTCTTCTGGATGTAACCACCCTGAGCATAGCCTCGGTCACAATATCAAATGCAGAGTCTGTGACAACGTCAGAGGATAGAACCGGATTCAGAATTTCTCTTTGAAGAAGAATTCCGGGAGGTGGCATTTCACCTCTTGAGGCGATAATTCCGGCAATCACTGCAAGCTGAAGAGGTGTTGTGAGAAGCTCTCCCTGACCAATTGAGATATTAAGCAGGTTACCTAAACCCCATCCATCACTGCCATAGGCGCGATTCAGATAGTCGGAATCAGGAATCAGACCCGTTTTTTCTCCTGTAAGAACATTCGTAAGTCTGGATCCCATCCCGAAACAGGCTGAATATTCGGCAATTTCATCAATTGAACCCAGCTGCACTGTTCTGTAGAAAAAAACGTCACATGATCGTTCAAGTGCCTGTACTACATTTAACCTGCCATGAGATGTCCAGCATCCAAATTCGGTATCTCCCAGTGTTAGCGAGCCGTAGCAGGGGTTAGGCATGTAGTCCCGGGAAATAAGACCCTCCGAAAGCAACCAGCAGGCGGTGATAACTTTGAAAGTGGAAGCAGGGGGATAGGTTGCTGCCCATGCTCTTTCGAAGAGAGGATTATCCTTGTTATCGAGGATAGCATTCCATTCGTCCTGAGTGATCCCCTGTGCAAACATATTCGGGTCGAACGTCGGGACTGAAGCGACGCAGAGAATGTCCCCGTTTTCATAGTCAATGATCACTGCTGCTCCGGGCATTCCAGTCTGTTCCAGTTCTGTTATCGCAATACTCTGCAATTCCGCGTCTACTGTAAGCGATACATTTCCGCCCGGCACAGGATCTTCTGAAGAAGTACCTCGAAATTCTTCTACAATTCTGCCGAGTGCATCAACAACTTCTCTCTGAAGACCGGGAATTCCGCGCAGTGTTTCATTGAGTCTGAGCTCAAGGCCCGTCCTGCCTGTTATCTCCCCTCTGAATGAATCCTGAGTATCAGCTAATCCAACATACCCCAGAATGTGACAGAAATCCTCCGGCCTGTGATAACGCCTGAGAGGAGCAACATCAATCATCACACCTGGTATTCTGTACAGATTCTCCGCAATTGAACTGACTTTCTCCACACTCAGTCCCTCCCTGAGTACGACTGGTCTGTGAGGTACAGCTGAAGCTTCATCAAGAATTTCATTCAGTTCACCCTCGGTCATTCCAAGCTGTTGTTCGACAAGCGCAGTATTGGTTCTGTTGAATTCTGAAGGTACTGCGGAAACGATAAAGGCAGATTTACTATCAGCCAGGATAATACCATTCCTGTCACTGATGACTCCACGTGGAGCTGGTGTGACGATAACCCTTATATGGTTCTGACTTGACAGTCCTCTGTAATACTCACCCTTTATGACCTGAAGATAAATCAGCTTTACTCCAAGCAGAATAAATAGGATTGATACTACGGATAGAGAGAAGAAGAATGGCCAGTTCTTGCTGTTTCCATACATTCAGTTATCCTGACACTCTATGCGCTCTGATATGTGTAAACCAGGTCCCTGCTGAAATAATCAAAGCTCCAAAAGCTATTGTAATCAGGGTTCTGGGCAGGGATAGAAGAAGCAGTGAACTGAAACCTGAGCCGAAAGGACGTGATGCAACGATAATGAAGACAGAATCAGACACCACCACAGCCACAGCTGCCATGAGCAGAAAGGAACCCCTTCCTTCACCCGCGGAAACCTCACCAAGAATTCCGGCAGCGTACAATCCTGCCAGCAGTGCGAGAGAAGAAGAACCGGGAGGTTGATGAAGCAGAAGATCCAGACCCAGACCGGACCAGAATGCTCCGTCTACAGCCCATTTACTCCCGTGATTCTCAGCAAGGTAGACAAGAACCAGAGGTAAAAGAGATGGAGCCAGAAATGCCCGTCCGACCGTCAATTCCAGCAGAAACTGAATAATGACGGTAACTGAAAGCAGAAGCAGCCGGATCTGCATATTCTACCTTTCATCCTTCATACACAACATACGTATACGTTAATCCTGTGTATTACCGGAAAAAGTTTCATCAGGCAGAAGTATTAGAATCTCACCGGTATTTCTGAAGTCAACTGCTGACTCAACATTAAGTTTGAGCGCAAGTCCTGATTCCCCGGAAGAGACCCTTGTTACTATACCGGCAAGAAGTCCATCTGGATACACTCCGCCAAATCTTGATGTAAGCACTCTGTCTCCGATTTCTACACCACTCGTAAGATCAACATGCACAAGCATGAGATCCCCGGTTGAAGATGACTGCAGAATTCCATAGGCACCGGATGGCCATGTTACGCAACTGACATTAACTGAGGGGTTAGTGACAGGTAGAATCTCACTGGTTGCCTCCTGCACGGAACTCACTATTCCGACCAGACCTCCGGATGAGATGCATACGGAGTTCAATACTACACCATCACGAGTACCGCGATCAACAACCATGGTTCCGGTAACAAGACCCTCTGACCTGTAAAGCACCCTTGCGGGAAGAGCATGTCTGTTACCAGTCCTGGTAATGCCAAGCAGAATGCGGTATTGATCTACCTTGATTGCTTCTTCCCTGAGAATAGCGTTTTCAAGCAACAAAAAAATGATATCGTTCCTGAGTTCGTCTATAACAGGAGAATCAGAACGATTAAAGAACATGGTTGAAAATCTGGCACCCATCCAGCTTCCCAGTCCACCAAGAAGAACAGGACCAATCAACAGCAGTGTTATTGAAAACACAACGTACAGAAGCAATCTCTTGCCTTTGTTACTCATTGTACTTTGACGGGTTTTTTTAGCAAGGCTCATATTGAAATACTACTGAAGAAGAAGGTTTCGATACCGATAGATATCTTCCAGAATCAATCCCGCTCCAAGAACAGTACAGGACAGAGGATTATCAGCAACCCGTATCGGTAGACCGGTCTCACTCATAAGAAGCCTGTCCAGTCCCCGAAGCAGTGCACCGCCTCCGGTCATGACAATACCACGGTCAACGATATCACTGGCAAGTTCTGGTGGAGTCTTCTCAAGACCGTGTCGCACAGCTTCAACAATAGTGCCAATAACTTCCTTCAGAGCGTTTCTGATATCTTCGGAGCTGATGGAATAGGTTTCTGGAATACCGTTAACAAAATCAAGACCACTTACCTCATATTCACGATCATCATTTTCCAGAACGGTTCCCATGTTGAGTTTTACTTTCTCAGCGGTTCTCTCTCCTATTAACAGACTGTATCGTTTCTTGAGATATCCTGCAATAGCCTCATCAATTTCATCTCCACCAATTCTGATGGAATTATTCGCAGCGATGGTGGAAAGACTGATTACAGCTACTTCAGTAGTTCCCCCACCTATGTCAACAACCATGTTACCAGCGGCTCCCTCAACGGATATACCTACACCGATGGCAGACGCTAAAGGTTCTGAAACAAGAAGCACTTCCCTTGCACCAGCTCTCTCAAGTGCTGTTCTCACAGCAGAAATTTCGACTTCAGTTATACCGCTTGGAACACAGACAAGCACTCTCGGACGCATTGAGAATTTTCTCGTCTGAGCCATAGTGAAAAACTCTCTGAGCATAGCCATTGTCGCGGTAGCATTTGTTATTACTCCGTCCTTAAGTGGTTTGACAGCGTCAAGTGTAGATCCGGTTCTACCAAGCATGGCTTTCGCGTCATCACCTACAGCGACCACTTCGCCTGTTTCTCTGTCAACTGCAACAACACTGGGTTGATCAAGAACGATACCTTTCCCCTGAAGGTAAATAAGGGTATTGGCTGTTCCGAGATCAATCGCCATGGCAGTTGAAAGCAATGTTCCCGGCTTTCTTCCGAAAAAACCGCTTAAGAAACCAGAAATACTCATTTCACCTCCCGTAAACTAACAAGTAACAGGTTGAATAGTAAACATTCAGCTCTGCGTCAACTCCATGTTAAAACGGATAGAAGCGATATTTGGAAATTAAATCAGCTGTGCCTGATTTTCAGTTAACGTTACCTTTGCGGGATGTTCCAGGCGGGCTGCCAGAAAGCACACGAATCAAGCGTATCAACAGGAATCGGAACGACCATCTCCCAAATACCCCCCCAGGGTATCGCTGATGAGTTGATATCCGTTAACTCAATGTTTACAGAATTAGAGTTAATAGACAGAGTCCATTTCCAGGGCCACGCCCTGTACTCGTCATGAGGTGAAGAAGCGGTTATCTCGAATCTACCTGAATCCCACTTACAAACTGAAGGAAACAGATCTCCACCACGCATTGATAGATGCATGAATCCCGTTGAATCAGGAACGGTGAAAGACCATCCGATGGTTCTATTCCCGATAAGGGCACCTTCAGTAATCATCCATGATTCCAGAAGCAATGGAAATCCCGTTCTGATCAGATAAATTAGATCATTTGTTGAAATAGTGCCTGATCCAGTTTGAAGCCCACCCGGCATAAATACTGCATAATTATCCTGTGGCATATAGATCAGAATCCCTGTTGAATCACCATTCATCGAAAGAACCGGTCTGCCGTCAGGTCCATAGAAATCACCCCTGAGCATATTGTCCTGAGCGCTTCCCCAGAGTACGAAAGGACCCCTGGCTACAAGATTACTTCCCTGAAGTCTTACGTTTCCGCGAAGCTGAAAGCAGTCCAGATTCCGCCATCCAAATGAAATTCTACTGGCATATATTTCGCTTTGACTTTGAAGATTATCTCTTGTAGCGGTATGAAATCCGCATGATGGAGAGATAACGATAATAAGAAACAAAGAAGCCGCTGCAGCTATCCGCATTATTTTATGCTGAGCCGTACTTCTCCTGAAGAGCTGTTATTCTTTTTTCGAATTCGTATTCTTTTCCGTACTTCGCTTTGCGGGCAAGGAGTGACTTGTTCTCCGGAACTTTCTCCAGCAGCTTATCCAGCATCAACAAAGCCTTCTTCCTGTTCCCGCTTTTCGCTTCATTGTCTATCTTTTCCACCAGTTCACTCAATTTAGCCACGGACTACCTCCTGTTTTTTACCCATGCACAGAGCTATAAAATCTTCAACCATTTCAATTGTTATACGAAATCCATCATGTATCCCACCCAGTGGAAAAGCATCCTGCTTACGACCATGATAGTCAGTTCCACCTGTAAGAACAAGATCAAATCTACTTGCGAACTCCTTAAGCAGACCGGTAAACGATGTGGAATGACTGGGATAATACCCTTCAATACCTGCCAATCCGTAATTCTTCATTCGGCCAAAAAAAAAGTTTCAGTTCATTCGGTTCCATTTGAATATATCCCGGATGAGCCATTACGGGCAATCCATCGGCATCGGCTATAAGACGTACTGCCTCAAGAACTGGAAGCCTGTCTCTGTCAACATATGCGGGTTTCCCTTTTGCCAGGAATCTATCGAAAGCTTCTCTGAAATTTCCAACATATCCACCTGCAATAAGAGCTTCAGCAATGTGTGGTCGACCGATAACATTTCCACATGCAATGTGTTTCAATGAATCCATGTCAACATGTATACCTATTTGACTGAGTTTTTCAAGTATCCGGGGATTCCTTCTTTCTCTGCCTCCCTGAACAAAGGTTATGGCTTGACCAAGAGGAGTTGACCTGGATATCAATCCTTCAGGGTCAGACCCGGGAAAATACCCAAGTAGATGAGCGGTCAAACCTTTCTCCTCCAGATCAACACTCAGTTCCACACCGGGAATCATGGTTATTCCCATCGAATCAGCAGCTTCCATTCCGTGGGGAATACCATCGAACGTATCATGATCGGTTATCGCGATTATGGATATTTTTCTCTCTGCAGCAAGCTTAACCAGCTTGAAAGGTGATCGAGTACCATCAGAAGCTGTACTGTGTAAATGAAGATCAACATAAGTCTGCATGTGCGATTTCCTCCAGAATCAAGAATATTATCCGCTATGAAACACAATGCAACTGCAAAACCCTGGAATTGCTTTGAAGATGAGCCAGAGAATGGAGAAATATAATGTCTGAGGATGCGAGCAGAAAAAAGGTCATGTACATCCGCGACCCGGTACATGGAAACATAAGACTTTCCCGTCTGCAGGAGGATCTTATCAAGACAGTCGAGGTTCAGAGACTCAGTCTCGTACATCAGCTGGGTACAACCTACCAGAGCTACCCCGGGGCTCATTGTATGCGACTGTCACATGCACTTGGTGTATCGTATCTTGCGGATATGATCGGAAAACACATTCTCGAACAGATCGATGGTATCACGGCGGATGAACAGCTAAAAATGCGCATGACTCTGCAGGCTGCTGGTTTACTACATGACATAGGACACACACCATGGTCACATACTCTTGAGCCGCTCTATATCGAAATACATGGTGTGGATCACATGGACCTCGTTGCCGATCTTGTGGAAGGTAAGCAGATTTTCAATATCAGAGGTTCGGGCAGGATACCGGACATTCTGAGATCATATGATATCAATCCTGAAGACGTTGCGGATCTCATCTGCAGCAGATATAAGGGTCCCCGCTATCTTCAACAGATGATTTTCGGTGAGGTCGATGCAGATATGCTTGATTATCTGCAGAGGGATTTCTACTTCACTGGAGTAGCATTCGGTCATATCGAGATGGAGAGGATTATCTCAACCATGACTGTAGTGGATAATGAAATCGTTTTTCTTATCAAGGGTCATGAAGCAATTCGTGATTTCCTGTTCGCCAGAATGCAGATGTACTCCAGCGTATACCTTCATAAGAAAACCAGGATTGTAGACATGATGCTCCTCGCGGCAGCCAGGAGAAGTATTATCGAACTTGGAGAGATAAAGGATTTCCATGTTCTTACTGATGATGAGATTCTAAGCTTCCTTGCCTGTGATTCAACTGATCCGTGGGTGCGGGAAATGGCATGGAGGGTAAAGTACAGGCAGAAACTCTTTTCTCAGGTATTCCGTATAGATGCAGCAACCATTGATGAAAGTGACGTCTCTTTCCTGAATACAATCAGAGCATCAGAGGAAACCCCATCTGAGATTGCTGCTACTCTTGTAAAAATGATCGCTGAAACGGCTGGAGTCGATCCCAGATACATTCTGGTCGATCTGCCTCTTGATGCGGTAAAGGTATCCGAGGAGAGATTCGAGAAACTGGGAATCAAATATGTTAATCAGAATGAAGAAATCAAGGATCTTGAGGATATCGATCCAGCTTTCTCTGAATACCTTGCAAGGGCAAAACCGAACAGGAATTATCTGACTGTGAATTGCTGTCCGGAACTGAAAGCTCTGGTAGAAGGTACTTGCAGGGATCTGTTTCATAAAGCAGCAATGCCGCTATTCGGCTAGCTCCATATATTTCTTATCGGTTTAGAGGAGCAGTTCGGATAAGCGTTTCATGATAGCGCACCGCATCAGTCGCACGCGTAGGGGGTCGGCTGCATGAGATTGTATTTTTTTACCCAATCTGTGAATTCAGCACGATCCATTATCCCTGCGGCAAGATCAAGCATGACTCGTTCCTGCTCATTTACAGAGCAGTCAAAATCCGCTCCATTAAGAATAAGGAATGTTTCCATGGCGGCATGTCCAACACGTTTGTTGCCATCGAGAAACGGATGGTTCATTACCAATGAGAAACATATAGCAGCAACCTTGGAAATTAAGTCTGGATATAAATCCTGCTGATCAAACGTGACATAGGGCTGATCGACAGCAGATTCCAAAGCACCCAAATCTCGAATTCCTGTTGAACCTCCAGAGGAGGATATGAGCCTTTCATGAAGCTCAAGTACTTCTGAAATTGAAAGATAACGCATCAGGAGAGTCGGTGATAGAGTTCCTTGTTCTTTGACAGTACGCGCAGAGCCGCTTCTTCGAAATCACTGTCGGGTCGACCAATGAGGTTTTCAACAGATGCTGCCAGAAACTGCTCTGGATCAAGGCCATATAGTTTTGCTTTCTCACGTAGTGCTTGAGCCTTATTGTCTTCTATTTGAATAGTGATTTTCGTCATCAATCTCACCTCCTTATAGATATCATAGTACAACTGCACTTCATGTTCAACTGATTTGATCACACAACAAGTTATTATTCGGATGCTCCGTTTACTGGACTGATTCTTCGGGAGATTCCATCAATTGGTCTTCCCGAAGACCTTTGCCAGGTGACTGTTGTTACTCCATCAATTTCAGATAGAGAGTTCAACAACTCGTTATGATTCGTAATCTTTCTGATACGAAGATGATACAACAAATTCACGAAGCTGCCATTCCTGTTGATTTCAATATCAACATCATGAATTCCAATACGTGAATGCTCAAAGACAGCTGTGCACATGTCAAGCAATCGCAGAGGATCCATGCTCTCACCACGGATTATTACGTCTCGATATTTCAGAGCAGATACACGATTCTCAATCAGTGGAAGCAGAATAAGAACAAGAAGCGCAAAACCGGTTGAGGAGGCTGCCAGAAGGTATTGACCTATTCCTATGACAATGCCGATCGCAGCAACAAACCATATGCAGGCAGCGGTGGTCAAACCTCTGATAAGATCACTTGTTCTGATTATTGCTCCAGCCCCCAGAAACCCGATTCCGGTAACAATACCAGCAACAATTCTGCTGATTTCTTCACCCGAAGAACCGTTCCCGTTACTGAATACTGCTGCAATACTCAAACCACTTATTGTTAGAACGGCGGCTCCAATACAGACCAGAATGTGCGTCCTTAATCCTGCGGGTCTTCCATGATATTCTCTTTCAAACCCTATCAGAGAGCCGAGAAAGGTAGCCAGAATCAACTTAACAATCCAGCTTTCAAAATTCATTCAAACCTCCCGGGGTCATTCTTTACATCCGTCAAACTGAATCAGGCACTTCAAGGAGTTCGATGATATCCAGCAGTTCACCGGGTGAATATGGTTTACGAAGAATTCCTGCTCCGTTGATCCCTTGTATCTGTGTCGTTTTCTCCATATCAGATGAACCTGAGGTGAAGATAATCTTTAGATCAGGCCATTGTATTCTCAATGTTAAGACAGTTTCCTCAAGGGATTCCTCCAGCACCGAAGCATCCAGTACCAGACAATCAGGGGACGATCTAAAGTATTCTTCGGACAGGTGATCGAGATCGGCAGCATTAATAACGTCCATACCTATTGAAACCAATACATCGGAGACGCTGTTCCTCACCTCTCTTGA
>DAOWJX010000276.1 GCA_030640155.1 Candidatus Aegiribacteria sp.
AGTTCGGCCCGGATGAGGATTTTGAATCATATCCGCGGACAATCAGGGATGACATTGACAAGCTTGAGAAAGCCGGTGCTGATGCGGTCTTCTATCCTGAAAATGACATAATCTATCCGGAAGGATTTTCTACTTCCGTGCATGTTTCCAATCTGACAGATACCTTATGCGGGAAGCAAAGACCCGGTCATTTTGATGGAGTTGCAACGGTATGCGCAATACTTTTTGGAATTGTAAAGCCGGACATAGCGGTATTCGGAAGGAAGGATGCACAACAGCTGGCTGTGATTAAGCGAATGGTTCTTGACCTCAGATTCGATATAAGGATCGTTGGAGCTGACATATACAGAGAGCACGATGGTCTGGCCATGAGCTCCCGAAACAGGTATCTTCGACCTATCGAAAGAACGCAGGCGACAGCCTTGTTCAGAGGGCTTTCCAGAGCTGCTGAACTAGCCGGTAAGGGTGAGAGGGATACCGGACGACTCTGTGAAGTTGCGCGGCACATTATTGAAAAATCCCCCCTCGCAGTTATTCAGTATCTGGAGATAGTTGATCAGGATACAATGAAGCCTATTGAAAGACTTGATGGTCCAGGGCTTCTTGCTGTTGCGGTTCGTTTTGGAAAAACTCGTCTAATTGACAATATAGTTCTTGATCCGGGTGCAGGTTATAAGGAGGATTGATCGTGCAAAGGTGCTTTCTGGGATCGAAGCTTCACAGAATGGTTATTACCGAAGCTGACCTTGATTACGTTGGATCCATAACAATAGATGGAGAATTGCTTGACATATCAGGGATTCTACCCGGTGAAAGAGTGCAGGTTGCTGATCTATCCACGGGTTCCAGATTTGAGACCTATGTTCTTGAAGGTTCTCGAGGAAGCGGTGTGATCTGCATTAACGGAGCTGCCGCAAGACTTGTCAATCCTGGAGACAGAGTAATTATTCTGCAGTACGTATGGGTTAATGGTGACGAAACTCCTCCCAAACCCAGAGTTGTAGTCGCTGATGATGAAAATCTCAATCCTGAATTGCTTGATTTATGACACTTTGCGTCATTCTGGCGGCAGGTCAGGGCAAAAGAATGAAATCTCCTCTTTCCAAAGTTGTGCATCCCGTACTGGGGATTCCAATGGTCATTCGCGTAGTTCACCAGGCAATGAAATCCGGGTTTGACAAACCGGTCGTAGTTGTCGGTCATGGCAGGGAAAGCGTAATACCGCTTCTTGAGAAAGAAAGCATTCCGTGGGCTGTACAGGAAGAACAGCTTGGAACCGCCCATGCCCTATCGTGCGGAGTTAAAGATCTGATCACAGATGACGTTACCGTCCTGCTGGGAGATGTACCCTTGCTCAGAAGTCATACTATAACCGAACTGGCGGAGACTCGCCGGAAAGCTGACGCAGGAATCGCTGTTCTCACTACTTTTCCTCCTGATTCATCAGGATATGGCAGGATAGTCAGAAAAGGGAACATTCTCTCTGAGATCGTTGAAGAAAGAGACGCAACACCTGAGCAGCTTTCAATTGGGGAAATCAATACCGGTCTCATGTCTTTTGATGGTTCTATTCTACCTGTCCTTCTTGAGAGCATTACTACAGACAATGACCAGAGGGAGTATTACCTGACTGACGCGATTTCCATAGCCGGTAAAATGGGAATACCCAGCATAGCTGTTGTTGCTGATGACTGGAAGGAAGTTGCAGGAATAAACGATCGTATTCAACTTGCGGAAGCAACCGGGAATTTACGAAAACGAGTAGTTAACGAACACCTCAGACAGGGAGTTATTATTCCGGATCCGGATAATGTATGGATAGAGGAATCCGTTACGATTGGAGACAATGTTTCCATCGGAAGATCCTGCAGGCTCTCAGGAAAGACACTGCTTGGCGATGGGTGCGTATTAGGTGATGGATGCGTGATAGTTGATGCTGTTCTCCCGGCAGGAACAGTTCTGGAACCCTTCACTGTTAAAGGGTGGAGTGGAAACCGGTGAAAAGACTGCTGGCACCCTGGAGAAATTCTTATGTGAGCAAACCCACTCCTGATGAAGGGTGTATCCTGTGCAGAATTGGTGTTGAAACGGATAACGACAGAGAGAATTATGTTCTTTTTCGCACAGATGGATTCTATATTGTGCTGAACAGGTTTCCTTACATCAACGGTCACCTGATGATTGTTCCACTCAGGCATGCCGGGGATCTTTCCAGTCTTCAGGAATCAGAGCTGGACACTATGATCCGACTCATTGTCAAATGTGAGAAGGCTCTTGCTGCGGGAATGAAATGTATGGGTATTAATGGCGGCTGGAATCTCGGAAATTGCGCCGGCGCCGGTATTGAGGGGCATATTCATTTGCATATGCTTCCAAGGTGGTCCGGTGACACGAATTTCATGACAACTGTAAGCGAAACCAGAGTGATATCCTCATCGCTTGAAGACAGCTATAAAAGATTGAAACCCTTATTCGAGAATAGGAAGAACAGTGTCCGCAGTTAGAAAATTTCCATGGAGATGGGTAATAGGAGGGCTTGCCGTTGCGGTTATTTCCCTTACGATTCTAATCCCTCCCCCAGGCATACCGTCCGAAAAGGAAGAAGTGGAAACACCAGGTGAACCGGAATCTGGTTCGGATCCTGATAACGCTGCTGTTTTGATTACGCCTGATACAATAAGAGTGCTTGTTCTGAATGGAACAGAAATTGATGGGCTGGCCGGCAGGACTCAGATGGAGCTGCTCAGGGCATCCACCGATTCCATAGCAATCATTGCCCCATTCGATCCGTCCGATACTGAATTTAAACCATATGAGGAGACTATCCTTATATCTCAACTGCCTGATCTTTCTGCTGCAAAAGTAATTGCTGATGTTCTTGGAATGTCCGGTGAGTGGATTGTATGGGAGGTTCCCGCTGACGGCAGGACCCTGATTGTTGATATCATTATCTGCCTCGGTGAAGATATGAATGGTTCCACGTACAGCGGTGAATGATTCCGGTTAATTTTAACATGGAGGTTTTCTTTGTCCGATAGTATTCTGGATACTCTTGCAGAAGCGATGATGGAGCGACATGGATTCAAGGTTGTTGCTCTGGATATGAGCGAAACTCCCCTGACTATGGAAGCATTTCTGATCGTATCAGCCTTGAATAGAATCCAGGCTAGAGCTATCTCGGATCATGTGGAGAGAACAGCAAGAGCAAACGCTTTTCGAAAACACCATATTGAAGGTTACGATGAGGGAAGCTGGATTCTGATAGATTTCGTAGATTTAGTAGTCCACATTTTCCTGCCTCAGACCAGGGAATACTACAACCTTGAAGCG
>DAOWJX010000133.1 GCA_030640155.1 Candidatus Aegiribacteria sp.
GATCTCATGTAAAAACGATTCTATCCTGAGCTATGTGAATCAGGACACCGGTCTCACATGGCAGATGGATCTTCTGGGAACAACTTCTGCTTATATCTACCACATCTACATGAGCGAACTCGATGGATCACTCCCGATGGAATGCCTGGCAACAACACTATACAATGGTCTAAACCTGTTCTGGAACAGCGGAGACATATGGGAATCGCAGATACTCAGTACATTGATAAATAATGCGAACATTGCGCTGCCCGATCTGGATCTGGACGGTGATCCGGATGTGTTTTCGGGGGATCAGGAAATTGGCCTCTGGCTTGAAAATCCTGGAACAATGGGCGAACCGTGGCCATCCCACAATTCAGAATGCGTCCTTTCAGCTTACGCTATCACCGCTGATATAAGCGGTGACGACAAAGATGATGTTTTCCTTGGACATTCTTATAATCCTTCAGCATGTATCAATTGGATCGATTTTCATGAATACGTGCCTGACGGTCAGATTACCTCCAGTATTCTTGACGTTGGATATATTCCACAATGGAACTGGTTCACCTGGGATGCAGAATTACCTGGCGGAACATCCCTCGGATTCAAGGTTCGGGCATCCGACAATCCCGATTTTCTTGGACCATGGTCCGATATTTTCTACACGCCTTTCAATCTCGAGGATATACTGCCCGACAGCGCGAATTTCTTCCAGTACCGGCTCGTTATGGAAACAGATGATTCGAGGATCACGCCGATACTCCACCAGGTCGTAGCCGAATGGACAACTCTCGGGCTTTCGGAACAGGAACCCCGCGGTTTTGCTCTTTCTTCACCGAACCCGACCTGCTGCGGGGGGAAGCTGGCTTTCACCGTTCCGGAAGCAGCCTCTGTGCGTATTGAAGCCTTTGATGTTTCGGGAAGGCTCATCTTTATACTCACCGAAGACACTTTCCAGCCCGGCCAGTATGATGTTACTCTACCCGATCTTCCTCCCGGCATTTATGTAATCCGGATGATATCAGGTGAATTTGTTGCTTCAGAAAAGCTGACGGTTTTCAGATAGATGCCGAAAGGCGGTAAAATTTCGGGTTAGCGGTCAGATGGGTTGGCGGGTTCTGTAATCAGGGAGATACTTTTCTTATGATACCCGCAGGAGTACTCTCAATTCCCTGACCGAGCGGGTTGTCTCTTAGAATTTCTATGAGAAGCTCCTTATTCAGATCAGGCGGGTAGACACCGAGGATATTTCCACCTAGATCGTTGATGTCGACCACAGCAGCTTTACAGTTAAAATGCTTTGCTATGTTCTCCGAGACCCCGTTCGGATTTTCAGGGGCAAGACTGACCGCTCTGTTGAACGGTGGAATCGTTCCATTGGTGGGTCCGTCAATCGATCTGGCTTTCGAACCTGCAATCCGGTAAAAATCACCCTTCCTGCCAATGAGCTTACCAAGAGCGCCAATGAATGCTGAAAACAGTATTCGAAGAGTACCGCATTCTCTCAGAGCGCACTCCATGGTCTCCGGCATTCCCAGGCCGATTCCATGTGGTGTTTTCGTAACGAATCTGCTCAGTAATACGGCAAGGCGCCTTGGGTGAAGTGAACCATCATCCAGCAGATAGTACCTTCCCTGACTCGCGCCGACAGCCTTTTCACTTATAAACAGTATATCGCCGGGAAAAAGGGTTACCTCCGATTCTCTCAGGCCGTCTTCAATTGCGTTCAGTAGATCATCACCCTTAAGTATCAACCTTGTTCTCACAGGGATACGCTGCCAGGAGCTGACTCCCGCATCGATTACTATCTGCTTCATATTTTACCTGACCCTTCCCGGCGAGTATGCTTCAGCGTAAAGCTGCAGACAAGAGGAGGAAAGAAAATGAATCTTGCGGGAGCTCTGAGTTCGGATGTAGAGGAGTATCTGAATACGAAGACCACGGTGATGGTTCCGGTTGGATCACTGGAACAGCATGGTTCTGCCGCACCGCTGGCCTGTGACACGATTATTCCGGTAAGACTCTGTGCGGCGGCAGGGCATGAGACAGAAACAGCCTTCACTCCGGCTGTTACCTTTGGTATGTCGGATTGTCATATGGCGTTTCCGGGGACGGTAACTCTCCGATCGAGCACACTCGCTGCGATAACAAGGGATATCTCTGTATCTCTTTATACTCACGGTTTCCGGAAGATCCTTTTTGTAAGTGGACACGGTGGGAATAGAAGTGCTGTTATAGACGGCTTAAGAGAAGCTTCGGGCACTTGCCCCGATGCTGATATGAGGTACCTTCCCTACTGGGAACTTCCCGGAGTTGTGGAGAAGCAGAAATTGTTGTTCTGCCCCGACCCGGGATATCATGTGACTGTTACAGAGGTTTCGATGGTCTGGCATCTTATGGGAAAGAAAATGCCTGAGTTCAGCAGAATGAAGTATCCTCCTGAGCCCCCTTCCGGTTCTGTCATATCACATGATAGATGGAAAGAACTCTATCCTGACGGTGGTGCCGGCTCTGATTTGAGTTTCGTCTCGGAGGAAAAAGGAAAGATATTCTTTGATTTCCTCGTGAACAGACTCTGCCATTACCTGAACTCTCTGGAGGAACATGCCAGGTAACTGCGCCGTTGCATTTCGTGATGTGCTTGTGAAATATGGAACAGTAACCGCCCTTGA
>DAOWJX010000165.1 GCA_030640155.1 Candidatus Aegiribacteria sp.
ACTTATTCCCATTCCAACAAAAACATTCTGTGAGGAACATACTGGAGATCCAAATATCTCTCGCTCTAGAAAACGCCCGGATACATAACTACCATCAGTTGCCCTTAAAGAGAATAGATAACCGGAGGGTAGAGTTACATAGACAATTCCGTTTCTGTATTCAGGGACAGATTCGATTCCCTCTGGAAGAATCTGCTCCCAAAGTAGAGAACCAGTTTCAACATCTACAGCATACAAGTTACCTTCATCGTCTCCGAAGAAAGCTTTTCCCTGACCAATAACGGCACCCAGAACTCCTGAAGCAGGAGAATTAAACCTCCAAAAGCCCCTCTTGCTTTTTGAATTGTATGCCAAGAGATAATGTCCATAATCACCATAGATAACTATGCTGTCCTGTGCTACCACTGGAGAAGACATACTCCACCTATCCAGGGAAAATCTTAATGCTTCCGATCCAGTTTGAGGATCCAAGCCATATAGACTTTCCTTACTCACAAAATACAAAATTTCACTTGAGATAACAGGAGTCGAAGTAATATTAATGCCGGTGCTATAATCCCACACGACCGATCCGTCAGATCTCTTCAGAGCGTATATCCTGCCATCACCACATCCAAAGTACACGAGATCGTCATGAATGTATGGTGTTGATTCAATGCGATCATTTGCGTTGTACTGCCATCTTAGAACGCCAGAAGCCATATCTATAGCAAGAAGATGTCCATCACGATTTCCGATATAGATAACTCCATCAGAATAGGAAGGAGCAGAGACGATGGGTGATCCTGATTCATAGCACCACATCTCTAGACCGCTTTTAATATCAATACAGTACAATTTCCCTGATAGATCACCAAAGCATAGAACTTCGTCTTCGAAAACAGCAGGAGCTGCATTGACGAACCCATCAGATACGAAGGCGCCTGAGACATGCATCTGAAAACTTATTGGCTCGTACCCAGTAATGAAGATAAGATCGCCATTTGAGATCGGGCTTGATAGGTGAGTGGTATTCAAATCACACATCCATGAGAGTTCTGAAAATCGGATTAGTGGATTATCAGTAAAAGTACCAGAATTCATTGCATCGCTTCGATAAGAGCTTGATGCAAAGGAAATATTGCTTAAACCTAAAAGTAGTATCACGATAAAAACCAGTATTCTATGCTCATTCTTCTTCATGACTATTAAATCCCTTCATCTGATAGTTTTCTGATTTAATCAATATGTCAGATACGTGTATGAAGTACCAGTACCTTTAGATGCTGACCATCGGTTTGTTTTCTAATATGAATATTCAAATTAGAGAGTATGCAAGAATGAATATTAAGCTACCGGACTGTGTCAGGGCCTTCGTACCCCTTGTCCCTCCTGCTGCTCCAGCAGATAGCAACTGCGGTTGAGTCATTCTCGTTTGCGAAAATGTGGCAAACTCCAGGATCGATTTTCAGTATATCCGCTTCGGAGAGAGTGTATTCTTTTTCCTGATCGGGCATTCTTATGACAAGTTCTCCCGCAATGACGATAACTTCCTCGTTTCTGCCCGGATGTGTATGATTTCCTCGTACATGTCCCGGTTCAATTGAAAAGATATGGCAGTTTGAAATTAAGGATGTCGATTGAAGATGTTCAAATGGGTTGATTACATAACCCCTATCGTCCCTGTGGTCGTTGAGCCTTGCTGTTTCATTCATCTGTGTTATGCTTCTTTCTATCGAGGTATTTTCGTATCTGGAGAGCTCTTCTCCTGGCGACACCGGGGACTTCCATGATCTCTTCGAGGGTGGCTGTATTAATCCTTGCGGCGCTGCCAAAATGATTAAGAAGACGAAGCTTCGTTGCCGATCCGATGCCGGGAATATCATCAAGGACTGAATGAAGGCTGCCTGAAGAACGTCTCTGCTGATGGTAGTGAAGAACAAATCTGTGAGCCTCATCTCTTACGCTTCTGAGTAGAGAAAGTGGAGTTGAATCCAGGGGAAGTCTGATTACTCTTTCGGAGATCCCTTCAAGCAGCACCTCTTCCCTCTTGGCTATGGAGACAAAACAGATTTTCTCCGCCCACTCCTCTGCAGCTCGGACTGCTGCCCTGAGCTGAGTTATCCCCCCATCTATCAGAAAGATATCCGGATATTCATCCTCGAGTTTCGATAGATATCTGTCGACGGCGGAGGCTATCATAGCAGGATCGTCCCTGCTTATTTCTGAAGACATGGAGAAGCGCCTGTATCCTGATTTGTCAGGATATCCTTTTCTGAAGCTGACAATTGCCGCGACAGGCCAGGAGCCCTGTATCGTGGATGCGTCAAGACATACGATCCAATCAGCGGGGCCGGGCAGGTTGAAAATGTCCGCAAGAGCCTCCAGAGCCGCTTCAGTACTCTTTCTGGTTCCTTCAGGATGTTTCCAGGACAGGCGTACAAGGAAATGCTCAAGGTTTCTCTGAGACAACTGAAGCACTTCTTTCTTTCCGCCGCGTTCGGGAACGAATACTCTGGCTGCCGCGTTTCTTTTCGCCGAGAGCCATTCAACGAGCGCTGCATGCCCTTCAGGCATTTCCGGAACCAGTATTTCTTTTGGTATATCCTCCGTCTGCGAATAATATGTTCCCAGCAGTATTGAAATTCGTTCAGGAACAGGAGCAAGTTTCCATTTGCTGTCAAAAGGTATTCTCAGAACGCCTGTGAAACGACCTCCCCGCATCCGCATGACAATTCCCCAGTTGTCCTTAACAGCTACAGTGTCTCTGCTTATACTGTCCTGAATGGAATCGGGTGCAGGCCAGCCGAAACTGTCCAGACGGGAAAGAAGATCCCGCAGTCTCCCTGCTTCTTCATAATCCGTTTCCTCTGACGCTGTTTTCATGAGTATCTCAATGCGTTTTCTCGCCCATTCCCAGTCACCGCGAAGAATTCTGAGCATTTCCTGAACCGTCCTGTTGTATTCTTCTGAAGTGATATTACCTGTACATGGCGCCGTGCAGCGACCGATCTGTCCCATGAGGCACGGTCTTTCTTTATAGGGAGGAGTCTTTCCCCCGCACCTTCTGAGAGGAAAGGTGTCAAGGAGAAATTCTTCAAGTTTTCTCAGATTTCTTGCATCAGGATATGGACCGAATCGGGGTCTTCCTGAAGTATTTTTTTGATCTCTTGTGACCTGCAATCGAGGGAAATTCTCATCTGTCGTCATCTCAAGGTACGGATACCTTCCGGAATCCCTGAGGCGGACATTGAGAGGTGGCTTCCGGATACGGATCAGTTCCGCTTCAAGAACAAGCGCGTCCACTTCCGATCCGGTGATAATCCATTCCACTGATACAGCTTTTTCAAGAAGGAGCGTATGGCGGGAATCGCCTGGATTTGAGAGATGTCCCTGAAGCCTGCTTCTGAGGCTTTTTGCCTTCCCTATGTAGAGCACTCTTCCCGTCCCGTCCAGAAAGCTGTAGACACCTGGAAGGCGCGGTGCTCCGGCTACAGATTCTTTAAGACTTTGTGATCCGGCCACGTCTCATCGCCAGGGAAAATACTGATCTGGCATCTTTTCCGCCGATAATGATAAAAACCGTCAGGAATACTGCCACTGCCCCAAGAGATACTCCGGAAATAGATAATATCCCTTTCAATTTAGAAATGGCAGATATAGCGATTACAGATGGAGATAAAAGCCAGAGAAACAGCAGTGTAAGAATACCGGCAGGTATCATCGAAAGCCAGGCGAGTTTTGAGGATTGGATAACAGGGCCGAGCTTTCTCCTAAGTGCTATTCGGAGAATCACAAAATTGAGTATAGAGGAAATACTTGTTGAGAGAGCCAGACCGGCGAGTGGGCGTGCTATTCCGGTACTGATGAATGCCAGAGTCAGAACAATGTTGAGAATGATATTCAGGCCCATGCAGCTTATCGCGATCTTTACCGGTGTTTTCGTATCTTTCATTGCGTAGAAGACCGGAGCAGTGATCTTCACAGCTCCGTAGAACAGGAGTCCAACTGAATAGTAAACCAGAGCAGCACTGGTCAATGCAGTGGATTCAGCTGAAAACGCTCCCCTGGCAAGAATAACTTTTACAACAGGTTCGGCAAGAAACAGCAGGCAGAAAGTTGCTGGAATCATCAGGGCTGCAAGCGCCAGTGTTGCACTGCCGAGTGTTTTACCTGCGTCCTGAAGTTTGCCGCTGGCTGTCTGTCTGCTGAGGGTTGGCAGAAGAGCGGTGGCAAGAGAAATTGCGAATACTCCCTGCGGGAACTGCATTATCCTGTTTCCATACGAAAGTGCAGCGACACTTCCGGGTTCCAGCATCGATGCTATCATTTTATCCACAATGATGTTTACCTCTGCGGCAAGCAGCCCAACCAGAGCAGGAAAGGCAAGCATTCCGACTTTTCTGACTTTCGGGTCTTTCCAGTTGAAGTCCGGTTTAAATTTGAATCCTCTTCTCCTGAGTGCCGGGAGCTGAATCAGAAGCTGGAATACCCCTCCTGCCATTACTCCGATTGAATATCCCCATACGGGCTGGTCAGGAAAAATCCAT
>DAOWJX010000135.1 GCA_030640155.1 Candidatus Aegiribacteria sp.
GCCTGAACTGACGCGGTAAGAGAAGATAGAACACCTGGTGCGGATACGCTGACATTGACCACTGAGCCACCCGGTGTGATGGAGAAATTTACAGCGATTGTGCCACTTGCAGTCGGGTTGCTCCTGAGAAGATCTTCGTATGCGCGCTTAATCCTCATGATAATCATTCTGGTTTTCCGTCTGATATCATTCATGGTTCGACCCTGTACACCGATCTCTGAACTGGATGAATGTGTCGAGAATGTTATTTCAGCGGCTCTGTGAACAGCTTCAACTTCGCTGGAGGACACTCCATCAATGTTTGCACTCGGGCCGCCTCCTGAACCCAGAAGTCCACCAATACCTCCGGAGCCTCCACCACCTGCGCCTGCGATAAGAGCTTCACCTCCGCTGCCGGAAGCGAGTCCGGCGCCAGAAGTCGCCGCAGCCTGAAGATCAGATGCAATACCGGATGATCCACCAGAACTACCTGTTCCATATGCTGCAAAACCGATGCTCTGAAGAACAGCTTCACCGGCTGCCTGACCATCTGAAACACCATCGGATGGTCCGCCGTCACCGGCAGTACCCCCACCGCCAGTCCCAATTTCCACACTCTCCTCACCGATACTCATATCAGTAACGATCTCTTCGCCAATTCCCTCGGATGTCTGTTGTCTTGCAAGTGTGGCGACCCGGGCGGTTGGAGCACTTCGGAGCATCTGCTCTTTTGATTCATGAACAACTGTGATAAATCTATCGAATACAGAACCAGTAATCAGTGCTATAGCCATACCAAGTCCAAGTATGATAGCATTCCTGTTGGATTCCTCCCGGTTTCCTTTCATCGCCAATCCGTCATGAGGTCTTGCGGCAAAGTTTTCCCAGTTGTATTCCGGAGGAATGTATTTGATTCTTTCTTTTGGTTTTACTACCGCTTTTTTTTCAACAACTTCCGGTGGTTCGATAAAACTGAAGAACACTTCGACATTACCAAGAGTGAATATACCGCTTACGTTTTTATCAAATACCCACAGATAGGATTCACTGCTTTTGTCCTTATCCATCAGGTTACGTTCGATAAGTGTGGCAAACGGGACAACATTGCCCTTAACTTCAACACCGCCCTTAATTCCTGGAATGAGACGAAGCAGATATTTATTATCATGCGGTTCAAGAAGTGTATGTATCCGTGGAAGACCTATGTTCTTGGCGCTTACGGTATTGTATTCCGCTTCGCCAACAGTCATGAGGCCGGCATTAGGCAGCAATTCCTTCTTGCCACCCGGTCCCTCAACTATGATCTTCAATACTCTGTTGTCAGGTTTTTCTTCCGCTTCCGCTTCCGCTTTCTCTTTCTTCTTCTCTTTCTTCTTTTCGGGAGGAGGAGCCTGTTTTGGAGTATCAATAAAACCAAAATGAATCGTGAAAGGTCCGGCGGTTATCTGCCCCTTATCAAGATACTTGATATTCAGAAGGTAATATCCGTCAGAATCAACCGGAAATATCCCCAGATCCCGCAAATCCCCGAATTTCAGAGTAGTACCATCAGAGGATTCTATTGTAGAATCCATTTCATCTGAAAGTCTTAAAACCAAGGTATCCGCGTCATCACCCGGCGTAATCAACGCCATGCTGTCCGGCAGGTTTTCGCCTTCGACTACAATATGGTTGTTGTATCCGGTACCAAGCCTGACATGCTCCGATCCGGGTGTCAATTTACCAACAATCTTGCCATCCCGCATTATTGCGATTGCGAGAATTTTTCTTTCTTCATCCTTCCGGGGAGTCATTCTTCTTCACCTTCCACCTTGATTACGGTCAGGTTCTGAGTACCGTAGCCAGCTACAGCACAGCTGCTCATGACCCTTTGTAGAAGAATAGCTTGCACGGCAACGTCACCCTGTATGTTGACCTTCATTTCCTTCTCATCTGTTATACCGCGCATAAGCCTTGTGTATTCCAAATGATCGGAAAGCCTCATTACAAGGGCAGGAATCGGGTTGCCCTCGCTAAGAACCGCTTCATCAACATATACGATGGGATCACCATCAACCAATATCGCATCATTGGTAATAATAATCTCCAGAAAGAGTTCCACAGTCTGGTCTGCTCTTGACTCAGGAAGAGTAAGGGCATCACTGAGTGTTACTATCTGTCCTTCAGCACTATAACTCTTAAGAAGAAAGACAACAAGAATGGTGAACATATCAATCAATGCGGTAAGATTCAAATGTACTTTTTTGTCCTTTCCCCTGAGCAATGCTTTACTTTTCTTATACCCAAGCATCAGGGGAAGGTGTCGTTTGGTTGGCGGGCTACTCATAATCACTCACCTCCAGCAGCTCCAGCAACAATCTGTCTCTGGAGAACACTGTAAGCCGCAACCTGAAGACCCGGCTGGTCGAATTCGTGGACGACACAAACGTCAATTGTATTAATTATGCTTTCATAGCGAATATCATCAACCGTGAGGATGATTATCTTGTTAACCGGAATTGTGGGGAACGCTGCATCAAGTTCCTCCCTGAGGCTTTTGAGGGCTTCAGAAAGAGCATCAAAATCATATGTGGGTATTATATCCCCATCGCGGTTTTCCAGAAAAACATAACTCACATGTCGGGTTCCAAAAACAGTACCCAGAAACATCTCGTCATTGGTAATTATCACTTTGGGCTGTAGGAGTTGCTCTTCAGATTGAGCCAGGCTGGTTGTACCGGCTCCCGATGCGCTGATTCCCTCCGTGGGACACATCTCAATAACGGTTATTTCAAGGAATGATGCACTAAGAAGCAGGAATGGTATTATCACGCAGAACAGGTTCATCACCGGGAGGAGATCAAGCTCCGATACATGCCTGACTCTATGACTTCTACCAGTTGCTGCCTTGGCCATCAGCCTTCCTTTCTGGCCTGTGCCAGCATGTTGATGACCATGACAGAGTATCTGTCGATGTCATCAATAAGACTGTCTGTTTTTGAAGTGAGGAATGAATGTGCAATGAGAAGTGGAATAGCAGAAATAAGTCCGAATGCGGTCGTGCTCATTGCCATGGAAATACCATTTGCGAGCATTATGCTCTTTTCTGCCGGATCTGCAGCCGCAACCGATTCGAACGCCGCGATCAACCCGAAGATGGTTCCAAGAAGGCCAACCATTGTTGATACGTTGGCAAGCATGGCAAGATATCCCGTTCGCGCATTTAATCTCGGTAATTCCGCAAGTGCCATCTCATCAACAGCGTTCTGAATATCCCGCTCGGTGTTTCGGTAATTTCGTAGTGCGGCTTCTATAATCCGAGCCAGTGGCGCGCTCTTGTCAGCACAGGACGCGATTGCACCCTCGATACTCCCTTTTCTTATGAAATCTGCGATTCTTCCCATGAATTTCTCAGGTTTCATATCTGCTACACCGAAAAGAAATATCACCCTCTCAATAATGATCGCAATACCAATGGAGAGGAATATGAGAATAATCCACATTGCGGGGCCGCCGGAACGGAAAAACAGAGCTATTTCAGAGAAAAGTCCTCCTTTTTCAATTTCCTCAGCCTCTTCCTCAGCTTCTTCAAGGTCTGCTGCTGCGACAGTATCTGGTACCTGAGGAGGTTCTGGTTCAACTGCTACAGTATCCTCCTCAACAGCTGTAGAATCAGAAATTGTACTATCAGCAGCAACTTCTGTTTCGGATGAAGTGTCTTCGGATTGTGCAAACACAATCCCGCTGAAAAGGAATATTGTAAGAACCAGCAGTAACGGAAGTGAAATTCGTCTCATCTATGATCTCCTCTCGAAAGAACAGGTGTCAATTTCCCACCAGATCCAGTATTAAGTTCCCAATCAAATCGAGACCGGCTATCACACCAAAAACCAGTCCCTGTTCATCGTCACCCTGACTATATCTATATGCAGACAGACCACCAAACAGCGCAACAGACCCGTATCTAAGCCAGGCAGGCAACACTATCATCTCCCTACCAGCTCCAAAACTGGGTTCATTAGCGAACGCCCCTGGATAGACAGGTCTGATCACATCTTCTATGAAGCTCCTCTCAAGCAGCACATTACTAAGATCAGGTGTTGCTTTCAGCATCATGAAAAGAGCTTGAGGAGTCCTTAGTTCACCTCTGATCGTTATTTCCTCAAGCACCAGCCTGCCCTCCACCCAGGATGCTCCGGTAACCTCTTCGTTATCACTTTGCGCGAAAGACTGAATCTGAAGAGCAGAAATCATAAGAACAATGAAGGAAAGTATAACTGATTTTCCCGCAGTCCTCAGGAGATATCCGAATTTATCCATCAGAACGGCCACAGGAAACACCCCCCTCCGCTTTCTTCCTCTTCTTCATATCTGATAGTATAACCTGGTTCATCAGAGAAAGTCTCAGATTCTTCATATAATGGAATATCATCGCCTAAAGGTTCAGTATCGGTGGAATCGGATGCGAATCCATCTTCCACATCACTGATTTCCTCGATTTCAGGTATCTCTTCCACCGAAGGAGTAAACGATGGGTAACCAATACGTGAGCTTGAACCGGGGATCAGAAGATCAAGGTTTACTGCGATAAAATCGGTCCACTCGGTGCGGATTCCATTATTCATCGCGAGCTCCAGACCGTTCTCATAGGTGGAAATCGCCCTCTGAATGTATAGATCATACGCTTCCATAAGTATATTGTAGAAAGCCTCCTCACCCTCCGGAGTGAGATCCGGTGGAGGATCCATGAAACCGATTGAGTTAGCAAAATCCTCCTGAATTTCACCGATCTTCAGAACTGCCCGGAAGACATAATCGTCATCAAGGTACGAGAAGGTTCTGTTATAACTGGCAACCGCTCCATTGAAAAGCTGTGTTTTATACTCGACATTATCGTTATTTACATGAGTCAGGGCATAATAATCCCTTGATGCTATTTCACCCATAAGGTAGGCGGACATGGCAGGGTAAGTCAGCTGACCATCATGATACTGATCATAGATGGAAATGCAGTTCTCAAAGTAGCTCAGAGAAGTTGTCAGATTACCCATATCGTAATTGTATTCACCTATTTTAGCGAAGGCTTCAATCACAACATCAGCTGTTCCTGCTCGGTCAGATGCAATCTTTTCAAAAACACCTATTGCTAAATCGCGTCTGTTCCCATCTTCGTAACATCGAGCTGCGCTGCTAAGTGCCGCCACCATATCCGGAGAGGTCGGGAATCTTTCATACGCTTCAAGATATAATTGAGCTGCTTTAATATATTGCTCATCCTCTCGAAGCAGGAAGGCAGCTCTGAGAAGACCGGAAGGAGCATTTTCGTAGGAAGGATAAAGCTGTGCAAGTTCCTGGAAAAGCCTTACAGAGTTATCGATACTTCCAGCCTTTCCATACGTTTCAGCTGCATCATATAGCGCAACTGGAGCAACATCGGACCCGGGGTGTTCATGAGCTGCTTCCTCCCAGCGCAGTGCCGCTGCGAGAAGGTCTTCAGTGTTTTCACTCTCAGCCAGTGAAGCTGCATCGTTGTACGCGGAAGAAGCTGCGAGATACTCTATATCAGCTCCGAGATCTTCTCCGCTCCGTGTGGCCATCTGTGATGCAAGTCCGTACCATTCCTCAGCCTCGGCATACATTTCTTCATGCTGATATGAATCAGCGATGAATTTAGCAGCCCGTGCGGAATAGCCGGAATTCGGATAATTGTAATAAAGTCGTGAGAACATCTCTCGAGCGGAATCGTAATCACCTGCGTTGTAGAACTTTGGCGCTGCAGCCCACAGGAACCAGGCGACATTTTCACCGTCGGGGAAAGTCTCGTAATAATTGGTTACAGTTTCCTGCATTTTCTGTCTCAGGGAAAGACTGTCAATTCCAGGAGTTTCATCGTACGCAATCAGGTATGATGAAAACGCATTGTTGAACGCATCATTCTGTCTCTGGAAAGAACTGCTGTCAAGTGAAACCTGATAGTACATATCACCGGCTTTAACATACTGACCTGTATGATAGTACGCGTCACCAAGGTGAAATCGATATTCGTACGTTCTGCTTGACGCGGAATACTGCTGAAGGAAAGCCTCAATCCGATCGATAAGTGCTTCATTGACCTGATTAAAGGCAACCGGATCATCCTTGGTAATAATTGTCTGTTCAAGGTAATACTGAATCGCATCTTCAAATGAAGAACACCGCAGGGAATCGGCGAGAGCAATCGCTGACTCCTCTCCCATAAGGCTATACCACTCACTTTCGAGGCCATAATTGGCAATTAATTTATCTCTGGCTCTGGCAGCAAGCGCGTATTCCCCCAGTTCTTCATATGCCTGGGCAATCTTAACCTGATAGAGAGGAGCATCGGAAGCAAACGGATCTACAACGAGGATAGCATTGTATGCTTCAATTGTTGTCTGCCAGTCTGTCATCTCCTCTGAGATCAAAGCCATGTGATTCAAAACCTCAACTGTTGTTACCGAATCATCCAGAGTCTCAAGGAACAAGACTGCAGTAGCAATTGAAGAGGCTGATCTGTTGGTCATCTCCAGAAAATCATATGCAAGGTACTCTCTGGTTTCATTGAGAATCCTGATATCGCCCCTTCTGTGTATACCCAGACTGTCAATGTTTTTATCATCCTGAAGAAGGTATGAGAAAGTGGCAATCGAATTTCTGAAATCCTTTGTCAGATAAAGTGTCCACCCGAGTTTGTACAATCCGTGCTGGAAGAGGTTGGGGCTGCTGCCTGGATAATCCAGCACATTCCGGTAATAAACCAGTGCGGAATCATACTCAAGGATATCAAAGTAAAAATTGCCTACGCGGATGTTACATTCCGACGCGAGTATGCTATGAGGATATTGTTCAAGAAGATTACGGTAGTTATCCATTGCACCCTCGAAATCCATCATGGATTCCAGACAATATCCAAGTGAATACAGAGCTATATCCTCGACTTCACTACCAGGGTGTTCAATCAGAACCTGCTGATATAGTGTAATGGATTTTGAGTAGTCTTCAGGCACATATTCTTCTATTCCGGCAATAGCTTGGCGCTCACTGTGATGCAGATTATCTATGTCGTAATACATCTGAGCAAGCCTTACCAGAACATCGGAAACGAATCGGGAATCAGGATAGTTGGCAAGGTATTCCTCGAAGAATCCCGCACATTCGATA
>DAOWJX010000065.1 GCA_030640155.1 Candidatus Aegiribacteria sp.
AATGAAACAAAAGGGAATAGATATCTCATAATAACCTCCATGGAAAGTTCAGGTAAAAACGTAATATATGGATCAGATGCAAATGTCGAGATTACAGCTGTATCTATTAGTTGTACAAACAGGGCAGAAGAACAGCGGTTGACTCAAACCTGCGGAAATGAATAGCTTATGATGTAGAAAGTACATAAATTGACTGGAGGATGAAAATGCTGCTGATATTATGTCTTCTGGCTTCCGCTCCCGATACTCTATGGGCAAATGTTACAAGCGGAGGAGTCTATTCAACCATATCCCTCGGGGATCTGAATGGTGACGATGTTGATGACGTTGCCTGCGGAGTGAATTTCTGGGATGAGGAGCCGACTCTCTGGTGTCTTTCCGGATCTGACGGAAGTGTTATCTGGACCAGTGATCAATACAACGGGATCTACCAGGATGAGGGTCTGCTTGCCGTTTCTGATGCGAATGGTGATGGTCATAAGGATATCCTTATGGCTACTCCAGGTGGATATGCCCCTCCGGGGAGATGCCTGATCCTGATTTCAGGAATTGACGGTTCTCTTATCTGGGAGTGGAGCGCGTACAATAACATTCCATCCGGAGCCGGCTGGGGTTACAGCTGCGCTGAAATGGAGGATCAGACAGGTGATATAGTACCTGAATTCCTTGGTGGATTCGGCTCTACGGGGTCCGCTAACACCTCTGCTGCCGCGTGCCTGAATGGCGCTACAGGTGATACTCTCTGGACAAGAACCACTGCGGACGCGGTCGAGGATATACTTGTTATTCCGGATATCACCGGAGACGGAGTTCAGGAAGTCTATCTGGGAATAGGCGGAAGTGGCTATGCGGACAATACACTTGAGCTAGTTGATGGTTCTGACGGAACCCTGATCTGGGGTCGGAACGGCGGGGGAGATGTCATGTGTGTATCCACTCTTGACCGGGAGGATACTTTCCCCTGGCTGGTGAGTTCTTCATTCGACGGTGGTGTACAGTGCTACAATCCAGGGGGAGATTCTCTATGGGCTCGAGGCCTTGGTGGTTTTCTTCTGGACGTGGAGGGTGGTCCCGATCTTAATGGAGATGGAATTGCTGAAGTTGCCGTTGCCGGAGATAATTCAGGTACGATATGCCTTGATGGAGCGACTGGCGTCACACTGTGGAGCTATCCCACGGGAGCGAACACCTGGAGTGTAGCCTGGTCTGATTCCGTTTATCATGAGGGCCTGTGGATTCCATGTGTTTCAGGGGGGAGTGTTAACGGTAAAAAGATTACACTCGTGAATGCTCTGGATGGCTCTCTGATCTGGGAGCAGTCTTTTACAGAAAGAGTATATAACGTTACAAGTGTATATATGAAGGATATTTCGCCTTCAGCAATCATAATTGCGGGATTACAGGATCAGCAGAGCCAGCCGTATCATGCATGGGCATTTCTTTCGTCTACTGAAACATCCTGTGAGGAGGCTTTTGATAACAGTTATTGCGGAAACCTGGTGGACCGAAATCCCGCAGTAGGAGTTATGGGTCTTAATCCTCCGGAGGGAATCTGGCGGTTTGAGATTTACGATCTGACCGGAAGACTAGTATGGCGGGATGATATTTCTGAAGTCAGGTCAGTGAATATTTCAGGATGGAGCGCAGGTTGCTATCTTGTTCGCGCTTCATGCGGGGCTGCTGTGATTACTCGGAGAGTTACTGTTTTGAAGTAACGATCAGTGGGAGATGTGTAGGGTTCACCGAATCCCTTATGTGACATGCTTGACATTGAAAATAGTATACATATGTTTACTATATGATCATGCTCACTGCAAGTTGCATTAAGGGAGGGCAACATGAATCCGGTAACCAGACGTTATATAAAGCAATACAGGAATCTCTGGAAACGGGGCGAGACTTACAGCAAAGTAGTATCTCGAGATGGTATTCGTGCCGGATTCTATGCAAGACAACACCATTTCGCCCGATCAGAAACATTGGAAAAGAACTGGTTCTCCGAATACACCGAAGAAAAATACGATTCAGTCATCGAATGCCTGGCTTGTTACAGATGGTTCATAATACCTGATCGATTAAGGCAGGCATCAGGAAGATTTGATTTAACAAGTATTGATGAACTGCTTAATCTGGCTGGCTACTCCACATCCCTGATAGCTGAAGAGCTGTTTTGCATGATCGATTCCTGTCTGGAATCCGGAGTTTGCCTCAAGAATGAGCTCGAAATGATTCGATGCGCATACAATGGTTTATCCGGATTTGAAGATCTTTATGTAAACAGGATCACCGATTGGGGACCGGTCGAACCTGATCGGAGTACTGTTGCCGTTCAGCCGGAAACAGAATTCATTAGAAGAGGTTTTAACAGAAAGCGGAATCTCCTGATGCCTGTTGTCTCAGTTCTATACTAAAGGGGCCGCCTAAAGGGCTTGACCCCTATTTACCAAGACCCAGCTCCGTTCGGGATTGCGGAACGCGGTTCTTCGAATTATCATGATATATTCAGTATTCAGAAGTAGAGGTTAGTAGGTGTCGATGAGCTGAAGTGCTGATCCCGTCTTATATGATAAAAATTTGCATGGAGAGGGAGGAAAACCTGAGAGATAGAAATCTTGATAAGATCATTGGTTTGCGTAGAACAGATGAAATTCCTCTCTATTCGCTCATGTCGAAGAGAGTCAGAAATATACTGCTTGTTTCAAGTCTATATGATTCCTATACCATGGAGGAAGATGGTAAATTCACAGAAGCTCTTTTCTCTGAATATTTGAATCTTAACTTGCGATACGCTCCAAGAATTAAACGGGTTTCAACCGGAGAAGATGCTTTAGAGCTTCTGGAATCGGATCACTTTGATCTTATTATTTCCATGCTTAATGTCGGAGCAATGAGAATTGAGGAATTTAGTCAGGCAATCAGTGAAGAAGCTTCCAATATTCCATTTGTAGTGTTGGCTTACACCGAGAAGGATCTTGAAATTCTTCGAGATGCGGGAAAATTGGAACATGTGGAAAATGCGTTTGTCTGGCAGGGTGATGTAAGGTTGTTCCTGGCGATAATTAAATTAATTGAAGACAGTATTAACGCTGAAAACGATTCCAGTATTGCTGGGGTCAAGTGTATTATTCTTGTTGAGGATTCGATCAGATTCTGCTCATCCTATTTACCTATGCTGTACACTGAACTCATGGAACAGACACAAACCCTGATGACTGATGGCGTAAATCAGATGCAGAAGCTTATGCGCATGCGTGCCAGACCCAAGATTCTCCATGCGAACACATACGAAAAGGCTACGCGCCTTTACTCCAGATTTAGAAAGGGTGTACTAGGTGTAATTCTGGATGCAAGATTCGAGAGAGAAGGTAAGGAGGATCCACTGGCTGGATTTCGATTTGCCAGGGAGATTCGGAAAGAAGATCCGGAATGTCCTATCCTTTTTCAGTCATCCGAAGAGGAGAACAGAAAACGGGCACACGATTTTGGAGCTGCATTCATCAATAAATATTCGCCAACTCTCCTTGGAGATGTCAGAGAATTTATGAGAGTTTACCTTGGCTTTGGAGATTTTGTGTTCAGGAATTCTGAAGGGAAGGTTGAAGCGAGAGCCGGAGATCTCAGGGAGTTGAGCCGGGCATTGAGAAAAATATCAGATGAATCCCTTCTATATCATGCAAAAAAGAATGATTTCTCTACATGGCTTATGGCTCGTACTGAATTTGATCTGGCACACGCTCTGAGACCTCAGAAAGTTGAAGACTTCGATACTGTACAGGAGCTACGGTCATACTTGCTTTCCTCCCTTAAATTATGGATGGACAGGTTCAGGGCAGGGCAGGTCGAGGATTTCTCACTGGAGGCATTTGACGATAACACTGAATTCGTGAAAATCGGTTCTGGTTCACTTGGTGGAAAAGGTCGAGGGCTGGCTTTCATCAATGCTCTTCTCAATAACTATGAAATTAATGAAACCTTTCCGGATGTGAAGATATATGTTCCTCCTACCGCTGTAATTGCAACGGATGTGTTTGACACATTTATGGAATTCCAGGGACTGAAGAAACTTGTTTTCGATCCGGAACTGGAGAATCAGCTTGGTTATGATGATAGAGACAAAACAATAGCAAAAGCGTTTCTTGATTCACCTCTGCCTGATGATATAGTAGGAATGCTCAACACTTTCCTGAAGGAAGTCCACTATCCTATCGCTGTAAGATCTTCAAGCCTTCTTGAGGATTCTCCTGCTCAACCATTTGCCGGTATCTACAGCACCTATATGCTTCCTAACAATAATCCGGATCCGGATATCAGAATGTCACAGCTGATAGATGCTGTGAAGCTTGTGTATGCATCAACATTCTACAGTGAATCCGTAGCTTATATTGAGACAACACCGAATAGACTTGAAGAAGAGAAGATGGCTGTTGTTTTACAACAGATTGTAGGTTTACAGTATGAAGATTTGTTCTATCCAAATCTGGCTGGAGTTGCGAGGTCATACAATTTCTATCCTCTTGCGGGAATGAAAGAGGAAAGTGGTGTAGCGTCTGTGGCTCTTGGTCTCGGAGGTACTGTAGTCGATGGGGGAAAATGCGTCAGATTTTCTCCGGATTCTCCTCAGAAACTGTACCAGTTCTCTTCAACTGATGAATTTCTGAGGAATTCTCAGAGGGAATTCCTTGCTCTCGATCTAGGCTATACCAGTGATAATACACCGGACCATCCCGGTACGGACGATCATCTGGTGAAATTTGATCTGGAGAGAGCCCAGAAAGATGGGACGCTTTCACCTGTAGGTTCTGTCTATTCGGTGGATAATAATATGATCATAGATGGTTCTTTTCGACCTGGAGCAAAACTTGTTACAATGGCAGGTATCCTGAAGGGGGACTATTTCCCCCTGGCATCGGTCCTCAAGTTTCTGCTCAAGATAGGAAAAGCCGCTTTTTCCAGTGAAATAGAGATGGAATTTGCTGTGAATCTGGGAAATGTCAGAACGGGAAAATCCAGAGAATTCGGATTCCTCCAGATACGACCAATGGGTTTCAGTATAGGTTCTTTACTTGACATTGATAAGGTTGATGAATCGGATGCACTTTGCGTTTCCCATCAGGTTCTGGGTTACGGCTTCATAGAGGGTATTCATGATATCATTTATGTTTCCGGAAAGAAATTCGACAGAAGCAAGACTACAGATATAGCTGTTGAGATAGAATTGATTAACAGACGACTCAGGCATGAGAGTCGATCATCGCTTCTCATCGGTCCCGGACGCTGGGGAAGTTCCGACAAATGGCTTGGAATCCCGGTGAAATGGAACCAGATATCATCCGTAAAATGCATTATCGAAATACCTCTGGAGGATATGAATGTTACACCTTCACAGGGAACACATTTCTTTCAGAATATCACTTCACTTGGAATTGGATACTTCACTTTGATAAAAGGTGGAAACAACCGTCTGGATTCGGAATTCCTGGAATCGCATATCACCGAGTATGAAACAGAATTCGTACGACATATCCGTTTGAAAAAACCTCTTGAAATTGTTATCGACACACGCGCAGGAAAGGGTATCATTAATAAGAGTCGCACTTAATCCGCATATTTCACCAGATTGCGTAACGAAACGGTGTAGAAGCGCTCGCAGACAAGGTATGCGAATGAGATCGACGAAGATGTATTAAATATACTTCAAGGAAGGTTGATTGAGTATAACGCAGTATGCGAGTGTCTTATGTGTCGTTGCAGTAGTAACTCTGGTGAAATATGCGGATTGATATCAAGTTCGGGGACACGCACCAGAGAGTGCATGTCCCCGAAGAATTCGCTGAACTGTGGTACTACACCACGCCCTGAGCGATCATTGCATCGGCAACTTTGCAGAAACCGGCTGCATTGGCACCAAGCACGTAATTACCCTTATCTCCATAGATATCTGATGCAGCAAGAGCCTGAGCATGGATATTGATCATGATATTGTGAAGTTTGGCATCTACCTCTTCGCGAGTCCAGCTGGTGAACGCGCTGTTCTGGGCCATCTCGAGACCTGAGGTCGCAACACCTCCAGCATTTGCGGCTTTGCCTGGGCCATAGAGTATTCTGTTCTCGATGAAGATATTAACGCCCTCGGGAACTGTAGGCATATTGGCTCCCTCGGAGACCAGATAGACGCCTCTGTCGATAAGGTTCTGGGCATCCTTGACGTTGATCTCGTTCTGGGTTGCGCTCGGGAAGGCGCAATCGCCCTTAGTATTCCAGAGTGGATTGTAGTCAAGTTCCGGATCAACTGGTGTGTAGACAGCATTCGGATATTTCTCTGCGTATTCGCTTATCCTTCCTCTGCGGATGTTCTTGAGGTCCATTACGAAAGCGAGTTTATCAGCATCGATGCCCTCTTCATCATAAATGTAGCCGCCGGAGTCAGAAAGTGTAACGACTTTACCGCCAAGCTGATTGATCTTCTCGGTGGTATACTGGGCAACATTACCCGAACCGGAGACAATACAAATCTTGCCCTGGTAGTTCTCTCCACGGGTTTTAAGCATCTCTTCTCCGAAGTACACAGCACCGTAACCGGTAGCTTCAGGCCTGATAAGGCTTCCACCGTACTCGAGACCCT
>DAOWJX010000054.1 GCA_030640155.1 Candidatus Aegiribacteria sp.
AGGCATTTATCCTCATCGTAAACAACCTGTCCTCTGAAATTTGGATGAGAAACGTGCGGTTTTTTAGGAAACTTGGAAGTATAGGGCCCCTTTATTACCGCTTTGATCGCTTCGACGAGTTCTCTGAGCTTTGGATATTTCATATTTCCATCCGTAACGAATCTCTCGTATCGATTCGCTCTTCTATGCCTCTCCCTCTTTGTCCTCAGCGTAACTGTCGACCACGCTCTTGTCCCAGAGCTTGATACCGGCACGGTGTGCTCCCCGGGACACCGCATGCGCGGCCACAGGAGACGCGAGAATAAGGAATATTATTGCTATCAGCGCTTTAAAACCTGTAGGTGTAAATCCACCGGCCATCAGAAACGTACCGAACAGTATGCTGCATGTTCCCAGTGTAACACATTTTGTAGCTGCCTGAAGACGATTGTAGACATCGGGAAGGCGGATCAGTCCAATACAGCCGAACACATCAAATCCGATTCCAACACCAATAAAGACCATTCCAATAATATCAATCATCGAAGCTTCTTCCCTCCAGATACTTTGCAAGAGCCAGCGTGCCGATGAAGCTCTGAAGCCCCCAGGCGATACCGATATCAATGTACCATGAACGTCCTGTGGCAATGCTGAGCACAGCACATAACCCGACGATTAGAATACCGAAAATATCAATCGCTACAATCCTGTCAGCCGCAGTCGGTCCCCTGAGAACCCTGAAAAGCACCATAAGTGAAGCTAATATCAGGATGTAAACGGCTCTTCCTGTGAAATTGATGTGTATCTCATTCTGCGTGAAAAACATACTTCTGAAAGGAAGAATGATTACCAGGACAAGAATAGTCACAAGAACTACGGTACCCGCAAGCCACCTGAATAATCTCATTTTGAAACCACGTCTTCTTCGAAAATCTTCTTCAGTATCGGCTCGAATCTACTGCCGATCTCCTTGAAGGTTGTAGCCGGATCGGAACCGACAACATTAATCCAGTGGATGTATAGAATACCATCATCCTTGTTAATATCGACTGTCAGTGTACCCGGAGTGAGTGTTATCGAGTTTGCAAGGAATGTAAGGCCTGTATCGGATTTCAGTTCGGTTTTCAACCTTACAATTCCGGGTTTTATGGGAAGACCTGGATGCGCGACCCTGTACGCTACATCGAAATTCGCTTTCAACAGTTCCCACATAAACACAGGTATATACCAGAAAAGGAAGTAAAACACTCTGACCGGATGTATCATCAGGTGAGGTCTGGTAACGAACAGCGAACCCATGATGACCGCGACAATTAATGAAACAATCCCACCGGCAATCAGGTGTTCAGTATCCGGTTTCCAGCAAAGGATGCACCACACTACGAAGGCTATTATGAACATTAATATTCTGCTCTTCATAAGTCCTACACCCCGCTTACTCTGGTCAGAACTTCAACAGCCTGTCCGAGGAATCCATTCCTCAGATCAGGAATAAGAAGCAGTCCGCCAAAAAGGCACACCAGCGCAAGAATTATTAGAGATACTCTCATAAACGCCGGGACTTCAGTGATATTGGCGAATTGTTTCTTAAGCTCTCCGAGGAAGGCAAATCTAACGGCCTTGAGTACATATGCAATTGTAACAATGCTCATCAGTACAGCCCAGGCTGCTAATTTCATATGACTTGCCTGTACCGCGGCAACAATTATTATCAATTTGCTCCAGAACCCCGCAAATGGTGGTATTCCGGCAAGTGACATGGCTCCAATGATTGTAGAGCCGTTCGTAATAGGCATTTTCTTTGCGAGTCCACCCATTTCCTTCAGATCTCGAGTATGTGCTGCATATTCAATTGCTCCGGAATCAAGGAACAGCAGAGATTTGAACATGGAGTGGTTGAAAAGGTGGAAGAGCGCTCCAAGTATAGCGAGAGGGGTTCCTATTCCAAGCCCGAGCATGATGAAACCGACCTGGCTTATTGAACTGTAGGCCAGCAGACGCTTCAGATCCCACTGTCTCAGAGCGACCAGGGCACCGACTCCCATGGAGATTGCTCCCAGTGTCATCAGAATAAGGGATACCTCATGAGGAAATCCGAATAAGTTGTAAAACACCCTTGCTATCACATACACGCCCAGGGCCTTAATCAGAACGCCGGACAGCATTGCGGATATCGGCGCAGGAGCCGAGGGATGCGCGTCAGGAAGCCATGCGTGGAATGGAACAAGAGCCGCCTTGAGGCCAAATCCCGCAAGGAACAGTGCGAATACGAAGTAAAGGAGAGCAGGATGATCTCTTCCCGCCAGAATACGGGTCATGTCAGCCATATTCAGCGTTCCCGTATTACTGTAGAGTAATATTACACCAAGAAGTATTAATAGAGAGGCGATACTTCCCATTACGGCATACTTGAACGATGCTTCGAGCTCTCTCTTTCCGGTGCCGAAGGCAACCAGTGCATAACTGGCGATTGATGCAATTTCCACAAAGACAAAGAGGTTGAACATGTCTCCGGTGATCAGTACACCATTCATTCCGGCAAGCATAAGAAGGAAAAGCGAGTAGAACTGCCATTTTTCAGTGTATCTTGTCATGTAATTGACTGAATATACCGCAACAAGGAAGGCAATAAGATTGACCACAACAAGCATGAAAGCGGTTAATCCATCTACTACCAGCTGAATACCTACTATTTTCCCGAGGACTTCCTGAAATCCGCCCCAGTTGCCGATATTGCATATGATTCTCTGGCCGATCTCAAGTTGTATTACAGCAAATACTGACATGACAAAGGTTCCTATGGTAACCATTACGCCAAACGTGTCAGGGATACCTTTGATCCTTTTCAGGAGCACAGTCAGGAAAGCTCCCGCAAGTGGCAGCGCTACGAAAAGCGGAATGGTGCTTGCAGTTATCATCCTCTTAACTCCCGCATCCTTGAGATATCAAATGTTCCGTATTTACCATAAAGGCGCACCGCGAGTGCAATAAGAAAGGCTGTGGTTGCAAGTCCGATGACTATTGATGTCAGAACAAGCGCATGAGGAAGGGGATCAACCATAGCTTCGGGTAATATCTCCTGAGTCCGGGAGAAAATGGGTGATCTGCCCCCTGCCTTGTAAGCCACGAGAATAAGAAACAGATTTACCGCATACTCGGCAATGATAACACCAATGATAATCTTGATGATATTCCGTTTGGAGATCACTGCGTAGATACCGATGCAGAAGAGTACGAGGCAAAGCACATATGGCAGATACGCGTCCATTACTTCTTCTCCGATTCAAATTTCTGGAGTGTTATCAGCGTCAGGAAGATAGCAAACAGGCCGGCGCCGACCTTGAGGCTTATCGCGATGTTCTCCAGAGGGATTATTCCAGCACTGATAAGCATTCCGGGTTCGCCGTCAGGGTGAAGGAAGTTATCAAAAAATCCTCCCCATTGAAGACCCAGAAGAGCAAGCGCAAGAAACATGACCCCTCCGAGAGCCTCGATAACCGATGTGCTGCCCTTGGAGAATATCCTGTCTGAAACCTTACCCCCGAAGGCAAGATCAACGTTGATGAAAGAAAGAGCGACAATCACTCCGCCGGCGAATCCTCCACCAGGTGTAAGGTGACCGTGCAATATGATGTAAATTCCATAAAGAAATATCAGACCGACGGTAAGCCTGGTGACCGTCTTTACAATAATCGTCATTCCGCGATCGTGTTCTTTACTCATTTTGAATCCTGCAAATCTTCTTCTTTTTTCTTACCCGGGCTTCGCATTACTGTCAGAACACCAACGACAGCTGTGAACAGGACTGTAGCTTCACCAAGAGTATCGTACGCTCTGTAATCAAGAATTATCGCAGAGACCACATTCGTAGCGCCTGTTCCCTCTATCGCGTTGAGAGGATAGAACTGAGACACAGTCATGAGAGGGGCACCGAACAGGTTAAGCCCGTCTTTGAAGGTGATAAGCGCGATTACAAACACGAAACCGGTGAAAAGAATTCCCATTATAGCACCAAAGGGTCTGTTGCCGCAGTATTTCATGGCAATATCACGATTGAGTGTAGCTCGAATAAGGAGTACTACGGCAGCGATTTCAACCACAATCTGGGTAAGCGCTACATCCGGTGCTTTGAGAATGAGAAATATGATAGAAAGTCCAAGCCCTACAACACCAACAGCAACAACGGCTGACAGAAGGTTCTTAACCTCTATCGCGATCAATGAACCTGCAATCATCAAACCAATAAGTACGTAAAGTTCAATCATCTTCCAAACCCAATCAGATCAGCACTATGCATAGAACCACAAGTCCGATGAGACACCAAAGTATGTATCTGGACAGTAATCCATTGTGCATGAAAGAGAACACTACTCCAAATCCGCCGACAAATTTACCTGCAACCTCATACAAATCAAAGTACTTTTTCCCCGCCCAGCGGTAGATACCTTTCAGCAGGCCAAGTTCCCTGATAGTTTTATAGAAATCCACACCTGATACTCTCATATCAGGATTATCCTCAAGTACTTCCCCGCCGATGAACGGTGCAACTGTTCTGGCTGTTTTGAGTGTTCCGGCAAGGTAGATAAGGTAACCTATAATGAATCCCGCTATGATCATAAGGGTAGCCAGTCCGGATTGCCATATACCGGGAAAATCCACTTGCCCCCTGACTTCC
>DAOWJX010000198.1 GCA_030640155.1 Candidatus Aegiribacteria sp.
CATCTTTAAAGGTCATAGGGCGACTGCCTGCTGGATTGCAGAATGAACATCCTCCGGTCCCGACACTTCCATCCCGATTGGGGCATGTGAACCCACCCCAGAGACCGATTTTATAGACTCTGGTTCCGAAAATCTGCCTGAGAAAACCGTTAAGGTTGCGAATGCGTCCCCGGTTCATTAAACTTTCACACTCCTATTAATCAGAAAATGAAAGGATCCCAACATGGCTGACCATCAGACGATAACCAGAGCCGCCGCCATGTTCTTTGACTACTTCGGTATGGTTCCTGATGATAGCAAAAAGGATTCCCTTCTGAAAATAGTTCAGAGTTTTTCGTACATACCGTGGGAAAACCTAACCAAGTTTTTAATCAAAGCACAGCATAGAGAGAAAGAAAGCAGACTGAGACTGCCTGGAACCGTTATCAGTGAACACATTCAGAATGGAGCGGGAGGAACATGTTTCTCTCTTACAGCTGCGCTTGGCGATGTCCTTGAATCAGCGGGTCATACCTGTAATCCTGTTATGGCTGAAATGCAGCATGGCAAGAATATCCATTGTGCTCTATCCATTATCACTCCCGATGGAACTCGATTTCTGGCGGATCCCGGATACCTTGTTCCTGTTCCGATTCCTCTGGAGCCGGGAAAGAATACAAGGCTTGATGTATACGATAAGAAACTGATATGGGAATCGGACTCTGACGGTGAATCATATGACATGTATACGATAGAGGGCGAGAATAAGCAGTGGAGATATAAGGTATGGATGAAACCGGTAAGCTGTGCAGAATTCAGGAGGCACTGGCAGAAATCCTTTGATGCTACAGGTATGAACAGCCTTCATCTGAACTGCCTGCATGAAGATCGACGGTTATCCGCTCACAATACTAACCTCCGCATAGTTTATAAGGAGAGAAAACAGAATGAGAAACTCCGGGATAATTACTCCGGCAAGATTGAAAAGTACTTCGGTTTGAACCGGACTGTTGCTGATGCTGCTTATAAGGAATGGAGAAAGCTATGTCGGGACAGGTAGAAGTTCCCCCTGTAATGGTTATTGTCAGCATCATCTCCCATGAGGATCAGCTGAAAGAAAGTACATGTATACCGCTTGAATCCAGATTCGGAAAAGTAGACTTGATAAGTCCCCTTTATCCGTTTGATCTTTCGGATTACTACGAAAAGGAGATGGGACCTTTACTCTCAAGGCGCTGGTACTGTTTCAGTAAATTATGGGATGCTTCCGAGCTTGCGGAATGGAAATGTTTCTGCGAAAGTATTGAAAACAACTATCTGGATCGGAAAGGTAATCGCAAAGTAAACATTGACCCCGGTTATCTTGATTACGGCAAACTTGTTCTTGCCTCATTTAAAAGTGCTCCCGATAAGATTTACATGGGCAGAGGTATCTGGGCTCACACCTGTCTCAGGTACGGTCACGGTTCATTCAAAGCTCCTGACCATAGCTTTCCGGATTTCAAGGATGGGAGATTTAACGACTTCATGCTTGAAGCCAGGAGACTTTACAGGAAAATGCTCAGGTAGATCTTTTTATTGGTCTTGACATTCCTTCCTTATTCTGGATATCTTGCTTTAAAGTAAAGCCTGCCGATCAGGGGTTCATATGGAATAGGTGTCCACCAGGGAAAATACCTGTCTTGCTGTTATGTACGGAGGCTCCAGAATGCTGCCAGGGTCCATGCATCCTTCGGGAAGTTCATCATTTACCGCACTGTTCTGCATGTTGATTACAGTGATGATCAGCACTGCAGGTTTCACTTCAACAGAAATTCCCCCTTGTGATGTTCCGAGCATCTTGATTCTTCATTCCTATCATCCAGGGTTCACCTGGACCGAAAGTATCAGTGCTGGACTGCATTCTATCCTCGAGGAAGCTGATTTCGAGATCGATATTTATATTGAGTATATGGACACAAAGGTTCACCTGCCTGAGGATGTGTTTCCTAATTTGGAGCAGTTATACAGGGCGAAGTATGAGACTGATTACTTCGATCTCATTATTACCACTGATGACAATGCACTGAATTTTCTGCTGACTCGGCGCGATCAGCTCTTTTCCGGCGTTCCCATCGTTTTCTGCGGCTTGAATAATTTTTCGGAATCCCGGATCAAGGGTGTACATGGAATCACGGGTGTGGCAGAGGCTTTGGATCTGGGCGGCACAATCGAACTTGCACTTGATCTGCATCCAGGTACGCGATACGTGGCGGTGGTAAATGACAGCACACCTACCGGTATCTGGAACCTGGAACGCTTCAGAGAAGTTGCACCGGTATTCACAAATAGAATTGAGTTCATCGAACTGTTCAATCTGACCACTGAAGAGCTGACAGAAGCTCTTCACACTCTGCCCGATGATACAATTGTTCTCCTCATGTCTTTCTATCGAGATAAAGCCGGAAGAACTTTCTGTTATCATGAATACACGATGCTTGTGACGGAGAACTCCAATGCGCCTGTGTACACTGCCTGGGACATGTTTGTAGGACACGGTGTTATGGGAGGGATTGTGATCAGCGGCGAAGCCCAGGGTGAACATGCCGCGCGATTGGCCCTTAGAATTTTGAATGGAGAATCGGCAGATGATATTCCGGTGCTGACTGAAAGCCCGAATGTACCGATGTTCGATTATAGTGTTATGCACAGTTTTGGAATTTCAGTTTCTGATCTACCGCCCGATAGAATCGTAATCAACGAACCCGTGTCACTATACTATAGATACAAAGCATATATCTGGATGGTGATAGCCTTCGTACTGCTGCAATCCGTCATGATTCTTGCCCTGACGGCAAATGTCTTCAGACGCAAACGGGCGGAAGATCGCCTGCGACAGAGCGAGGCACGTTATCGCGGTATCGTCGAGGACCAGACCGAGCTCATCTGCCGTAATCTGCCGGACGGTACGCTTACATACGTTAACGACGCGTACTGCCGCTACTTTAACAAGAAACGCGATGAACTCATAGGGCACAGTTTTATGTCTTTGATCCCCGATGAGCATCATCAGGCTGTGATGAATTACTTCGCGTCTCTGGGAAGGGAGAACCCGGTTGCCACCCATGAATACAGCATCATCATGCCCGACGGCGAAATACGGTGGAACCAGTGGACCAATCGAGCTATCCTTGATGACGATGAGCAAGTAGTTGAATTCCAGGGGGCCGGGCGCGATATAACCGAGCGCAAGATGGCCGAGGGGGCTTTGCGGAAAGCAGAGACCCGCTACCGGACCCTTGTTGAGCAGATACCCGCCATTACCTATACCGCTACGCTGGATAAGATTCCCATGATAACATTCATCAGTCCTCAGATCGAATCGATTCTCGGTGTTACACCACAGTCCTGTATTGGCAATCCACTTTTCTGGGATCGATATCTGTATTCCGATGACCATGACCGCTTGCTCAAGGAGATCGCGCAATGCCATAAAACTGGAGAACCGTTTCGATCCGAGTATCGCATGATCTCAAAATCGGGCGATATTATCTGGTCCAGAAATGAAGCCATTATCGTAAGGAGCAACGACGGGACACCCTTGTTTTTTCAGGGCATTATGTTGAACATTACCGAACGCAAGCACGCCGAGCAGGAACAGCTGAGTCTCGAGCGCCAGGTTTTACAGGCACAGAAACTCGAGAGTCTGGGAGTGCTTGCAGGCGGTATCGCTCATGATTTCAACAACCTGCTCACGGGTATCCTGGGCAACGCAGACCTGGCGCTGCTCGATCTTTCTCCCTCATCTCCAGCCCGTCAGAATATCCAGGACATCGAAACGGCGGCTCATCGGGCTGCGGAACTTTGTCGGCAGATGCTGGCCTATTCCGGAAAAGGGCATTTTATCATTGAGCAGGTCGACATTTCGGAGGTTGTTCGCGAGATGTCTCACATCCTGGATGTTTCAATCAACAAGAAATCTATTCTTAAGTACAACCTTGCTGATGTACCTGTCATCATCATGGCTGACGCGACGCAGATCCGGCAGGTGATCATGAATCTGATCATGAACGCATCGGAAGCATTGAGTGATAAAAGCGGTGTAATCTCGATCACTACAGGACTAGCTCAATACGACCGATCCTATCTTTCAGAGATGTGTATGGACGAGAATCTGCAGGAAGGGATGTATGCCTGTCTCGAGGTGACCGATACTGGATGTGGCATGGACAGCGAAACCAAAGAAAAGCTGTTCGACCCGTTTTTCTCAACGAAAGTTACCGGGCGCGGATTGGGATTGTCAGCTGTTCTGGGTATAGTGCGTGGCCACAGAGGAGTTCTCAAGGTCAGTAGTAAGCTCGGGGAAGGAACAACATTCAGAATTCTCTTTCCAGCAAACGCGGGACATCCTGAACTTGAATCGGAAGAAATGGACAACGAGCTTGAGTGGCACGGACACGGTACGATTCTTATTGTTGACGACGAGGAAACTGTCCGCGCAGTAGGCAGACATATGCTCGAACGCTTGGGTTTTACAGTGATAACGACCGAAGACGGTCTGAAGGCTATCGAGATATTCCGGGAAAGATACAACGAGATCGCTTGTGTATTGCTGGATCTTACGATGCCACACATGGACGGTGAAGAGGCCTTTCGAGAGATGCGTAGAATCAAAAGCGATATCCGGATCATTATGTCCAGTGGTTACAGTAAACAGGAGATATTTCGGCGCTTTGCCGGTAAAGGGATGACCGGATTTATCCATAAACCGTATGTTATGAAAGAACTTCAAAAGGTTATCCGCAAAGCTATCGAGGACATATCTCAGTAAAGTGCTGGTGAAATCTGCGGTCTAGGAAATTGAATTCACACCCCGCTCTATAGATGATATTCTTTTTGCTGACGAATAGAGAATAATGAAACTGCCTGATTTTACAGTAGCGATCAGAATGCCGGTTTTCACAAGTCCCAGTACAGGCAGAAGAATAACTCCGCCAATTATTCCACCTATCCAGCCTCCAAGCAGATCCGAGCCGTAGATCAGTCCTGCTGTTCTACTAAGGCTGCAACAGGATTTCAGGTGGATTTTGCTTGCCAGTGGAAACTGCAAGCCAATCAGAGCACCTATGAGGAAAAACAGAAAAAGAAAGACTGCATGAAGTAGAAAAGACCTGTCCGGAAAACTGATCTGTGAATTGAAGAGAAGGAACGTCAGAGTGAGCAGCCCGGAGAGCGTAATAATGGCCATTTCCGATCCAAGCAATACACTGAAGTCTTTCCTGATCCGCTCCAGCCGGGAAGTCATGAAAGCACTTCCTGCAGCAGCTCCGACCATGAATGTTGTTACCAGAATTCCTATCTGGTAGTAGACATAACCGTAGAGTGTTTGAAAAGCGAAGATCAAAGCCAGATTGAAAACCATTCCCGCAAAGCCTGTGGAGGCGATGGCAAAAGGCACAGAGGCGCGGGTAATTCCTGGAAATGCATGACTGAGAAGCAGGAACAGCAATACAAAAGCAGCGGTAACAAAGAGAATCATGCTAATGCTTACTTTTTCGAACCATCCGCAGATTTTTCTCAGTGACGGCGAGAATAGCGCATTCCAGTAAGAGTAACCGTAATATACTCCTATGGGTCGGAAATCCTGGTTTATCTCTTCCGTGGCGTCCTCAACGGATGTCATGAAAAAATCCAGCCACTGAGGTTGAAATTTGTACTCGATATATCCCGGTGTAACGAGCTTCGTAGTGATATTTCGCTGTGCAAGCCGATCGCCGAGTAAATTATGATCTATCGTAGTTATTGCCTCGGATGAAGAAGCAAGAAACAGGTTTTTGCAGTCCCCCGGTATTATGAGGACATACGGGTAAACAGCCTTGAGAGTGTTCAGGATACAGTTATTGAGATCCCTCAGTTCATCTCCCATATAGCTCAGAGATCCCGATAAACTTACGACCAGAATTCCGTCATCATTCAGTCTTTTTCTGACAAGAGTGAAGAATTCCTCGGTGAACAACCTGTTTGGCTGCAATGTCTGTGGATCGGAAAACCCGATCAGAACCATATCATATGTGCTTGATGTCTCCTGTACGAGAAGCCGACCGTCAATGTAACTGACAGTTACTCTTTCATCTCCAAGTTCAATCCGCGTGAGTTCTGTTGGAAACAGACCGATCACCTGAAGATAATATGGATCGAGTTCAGCATATTCAATTCGATCAACAGGGTATTTCAGCAGTTCGCCGATAACGCCTCCGGCTCCATTTCCTATTACAAGCACTTGTTTCGGATCAGAATGACAGAGCATCGGGAAATGAACGAGTTCTTCCACAAAGGTTATATCCGGATTCGGAATACTAACGGAAGGAACACCATCGTAGAAGAATGTATACTGTTCCCCGCTCCGAACGACCGCAATATTGCCGTAAATAGAATTCTGGTAATGGATTATGTTCTGACCGCTCCACTGATGTTCTATTGACATATTCTGCAGACTGTCCGTCTGCCCTCCGATAATCATGCAGGAAGATAGAAACATGATCGTCAACGCTGCATAACCAGCCAGTTTTTGAGGAATTCC
>DAOWJX010000098.1 GCA_030640155.1 Candidatus Aegiribacteria sp.
GATAATAGGTGTTCCCTCAAGATCAAGAATGCAGTAAGGAAGCCTGAGATTGAAATCCCCTTTGCCTTTCCAGTTGCTGTTTCTGAGCTTTTCAAGTTCATTAAGATTATTAGTCAAATTAAGCTCGGCAAGAGCCGATGCAAGCTGTTCGCGGGTGAGGGCTTTTCCGTGATATTGATCATCATTCTCCATGAAAGAAACACCTTTGCCCATTACGGTCATGGCTATAACGAGTTTCGGAGCCCTGGGTGAAATTTCCGGTTTGAGAGCCCTGTAAAGAGCAGAAAGTCTGTGCCCATCTACTTCAGTAACGTCCCAGCCATCGGCACGGTATTCGCTCGCGATATCCGTATACATCACCCTGTCCGTGCGGCCGCATATCTGCAGTCCGTTGCAGTCAACGACAACAGTTATGTTATTGAGTCCATATGCTCTGATGAACCTCCTGGCTTCTGCTATCTGACCCTTCTGATGTTCTCCATCTCCTGTTACAACCCAGACATGATTGTGGATTCCCCTCGATCTGTCTGCCAGAGCCATTCCCGCAGCAGCGGAAACACCCTGCCCGAGATTGCCTGTTGTAAGTTCTACACCAGGAACAGATCTTTCAATGTGTCCTTCGAATGGACTGCCGGCCTTCCTGAAAGTGGAGACTGCTCTTTCCAGATCAAAGAAGCCCAGTCTTCCCAGTGTTGCGTAAACAGCAGGTGATGTATGACCGTGGCTTACAATTATTCTATCCCGTCCATCCTTCAGGGGTGAACAGGGATCAACATTTGCCTGAGACCAGAGCAGGGCGAAAATTTCAAGGGATGACATCGATCCACCCGGATGACCACTTCCCGAGAGTGTTGTCATCCTGAGGATATCCCCTCTGGCGTTCCTGCAGAAATCCTCAAGGTTTCTCCTAATATCGGAGGAGAGATCGAGTGATTTGAACAACGTACGGTCTATACTACTCAAGAGTTATTACCTTCCAGCTTTGCCGTGAGCTTTTTCCTGATCTTTACAAAAACTGCATCTGAGGCTTCAAGCACACCCTCCAGGCATTTTTCAGCCCTCTGTCTGGTGTCATTCGCGAATGAGGAATCCTCGATCTCTCCCAGATTTATCAGTACATTGTAGTAAGCGCTTACCGCAGCCGCCCTGGCAGCAGCCGCGGCTACACCAGCATCGGAAACAGACGCCTGCATGCCTTTTTCTTCAAGACTTGATGCCATCTCAATAATGAGAGGGCATTGCAGTAGAACTTTAAGAGGTACCGCAATGGCGTTTCTTATTGCTCCCTGCACATCACCACCCTGCTTCGCAACAGTCATCCATTCATTAAAGGCAATAGTGTCATCGTCGATCGCGTTCAGAAGATCATCTTTAATAGATTGAGCTTCAGGTGCGATGTTTCGCATGAGATCCCAGTCTTTACGGTATTTCCTGTTTTTAACTGTGAGATTCGCCACCATCGCGTTCAGAGAAGCGCCAAGCACACCGATAAGAGCAGCGGCTGAACCTCCACCGGGAGCGGGGGAGTCAGTTGAGAGCTCGTCCGCAAAATCACGACAGGCCATTCCGGAAAGGTCCACTTCTTTTTCAGAGACTATGTATTCGATGATTTTTTCCTCCGATCTGAATGGAGCCACATCCCGAAGACCCATCGATTTTATCGCGATCTCTATCAGTTCCTTCTCCGGTACACCGGTAGTTTTTCCCTGCCTTCCAACAGAAGAGAGACCTGAATTCTGCTTTTCAAGATAGAATCTTCCTGCTTCCAGCATTGCTGATAGAGGGAGAAGCCCCACCACTTCCGATCCTGTTACTCGTGTTCCGAGTTTTTCCGCTTCTTCAATTACCGCTTCATATCCAGCATGCAGAGGAGTAACGGAAAGGTCGGTAAGATTCATCGTAACCTGAGCGGTATCATATTCCTTTATATACCAGCCTGTTGCCTTGCAGTACTGGAGCTTTCCGGGCTGGTTTACTTTATTTCCCTCTTCATCCCTGACGAACTTCCAGTTATTGTTTCTTTTGAATCGTCCTGTATCACGGATAGTGAGGCCGATATCACGGGCTACACCTGGATCTTTTGTGTTCAGGTTCACGTTGTAGGCAATAAGGAAATTCCTTGCTCCTATCGTGCAGACGCCTGTTCTGGCAACTCTCTCGTTCCATTCATTCGGACCGAAATCCGGTGCCCATTCCGGTTTACCAAGTTTGTCCGGGAGTGCCTCATACTCTCCTTCACGAATATTGGGGAGCTTTTCCCATTCAGGTTTTGAAGCGGCTTTTTCGTAGAGGTAAACCGGGATTGAAAGTTCCTCACCGACTCGCTTGCCAAGTCTCCGGGCTAATTCCGCGCAATCCTCCATGGTAACACCTGAGACCGGAACGAATGGACAGACATCAGTTGCTCCGTGGCGAGGGTGTTCCCCGGTCTGCTTTCTCATATCGATCAATTCACCGGCTTTTTTAATCAACTCGAATGATGCATTCATAACTGCATCCGGAGTACCCGCAATGGTGATGACGGTTCTGTTTGTTGCTGCTCCAGGGTCAACATCAAGAACCTTTGCTCCGCTTATGGAGCTTGCTGCTTTTACAACTTCGTTTATCAGATCCATGTTCTGTCCCTCAGAGATATTTGGAACAGATTCTACTATCTTTCGGGGCATATGGTCCTCTCAATACATGAAGGCATTTCAGAGAATGGAAAATTACTGTAGATTCAAGCATCAAAGCTAGGAAAAGGAACGTTAAAAGTCAACGATTGCAGGATAGGGAGAGGGCATGATTCGCGGAGTTGTTGAGGGTTTTTACGGCAGGCCTTATACCGCTTCAGAGAGAGATACAATTATCAGCTATCTATCCATGCTTGATGATCCAGTATACATGTACGCGCCCAAGAATGATCCATATCACAGGTTGAAATGGCGGCAGGAATACCCTTGTGACAGCTTTGAAGCTCTTGCTGCAAACATTCGAAAATCCAGGCAGACCGGTGTGAAGTTCATCTTCGGGATAAGCCCGTGGCAATTCACAGATGACGATGCTGAGTTTATTCAAAAAAAGGCAGATAAGGCGCTTTCAGCCGGAGCCTTCGGAATCTGCATTCTTTTTGACGATGTTCCTGATAAAGCTGACCCTGAACTGGCATTTCGACAGATTGAATTAGCGGAAAAAGCACTTGCTGATTTCGATTGTCAGGTTTATATGTGTCCATCCATCTACTGTTCTGAACTTATGGAAATACTCAATGGAGAAGAGTATCTCCATTTCCTGAAGGATAATCTTCCTGAGAGATGGAATCTGTTCTGGACCGGTGAAGCTGTCATTTCAAGGAAGCTGGATTCCACTTCTCTCGTTCGAGCTGAGGAACTGCTGGGGAGGCAGCCGGTTCTCTGGGATAACCTTCTGGCGGATGACTACACTCTCAGGAGAATATTTCTTGGAGGACTTGTTGACAGAATACCTTGCGGGCACTCGTTTCTTTTGAATCCATCATCCTGTTTTCCCGCAGCTCTTCATGCGGTTCATGAGATTCTGCTTGCGTCAGGAATTGAAAACTGCTGGCCTGCTGAACTTGGGAATGACAGGACAACCTGGAAGCTGCTTGGTGAATTTCATCATCTTCCATGGTCTGCGGGAATAGAAGTAGAAGAGCTTCTGCGGAAGATGAGTGCTGCTATTATTAATGGTTCTTCAGAAGGGTTGATGAAAGATCTGGAGAGGATATCATCCACCCTTGATAGATTCGTTGAATACATACAGGATGTTCAGGGTGGTTTAGATCTCATGCCCTATATAATGGACGTTGGAAAACTGATAGGGTGGTGGACAAAAGCCCTGCTTCTGCCAACTCTGCCACAGAGAGTGCGCGAACTCAGATACCTGATGCTTGAAAGGCTTCCATTCGAACACCCGTTAGCGGCAAATACTGCAGCAGCTGTATCCAGAAGAGAGGAATGAAATGAGAATCGAACTGGCGGGTTTCAATACCGATATCCAGAATGGCGGGGGAACACCAGAAACACTTTCTGCTTCCTACGCTCGAATCAGCCGTGATCCTCGACCAATAGACGTTCTCAGGAAAGAAGCGGCAGGGGAAGTTGAAAAGGCCAGGGCATCCAATCGGCGGATTGTCTTTGAGTATGGTCACGGCTCAGTCGCCGAACACGCTGTTTTTAATTTTGATGTTATTGATATTTCAAGACTTGCCGCTGAGGAACTGCAGAATTTCAGGTTGGCCAGTTTTACCGAGAAATCCCAGAGATACATCCGTATAGGAAAAGATCTTATCCTGCCCCAGGAGCTTAATGGAAATGATGAAATCAAATTTCGCGGGACTGCTGACAACCTGTTTGAGATATATGAAAAGCTCTACAACGGATTGATAGAAAGTGGAGCGGACAAAGATACTTCAAAAGAAGACGCACGATACATTCTTCCCCTCGCAACTTCATGCCAGATGGGGATGACTGCCAATGCTCGAGAGCTCGAGCATATTATCAGAAGGTTGTCCAGCCATCCATTCGCTGAAGTCAGAAAGCTGTCGGAAAAGTTTCTTGAACTGGTAATGGAGGCTTCTCCATCGCTGTTTCTTTTTCTAGAGGCGACAGCCATGGATAATTTTGCTCATTCCATGTCTCCGGTTGATTCAGCTGTTTCCTGTGATGTGGTACTTGTGGATTGTGATGATGATTCTAAAGTTGGATCATTGCTTCTGCAGAGGGAAAACGGGGTTCCGATTGAAATCGCTGGAAGGATATGGGCTGAACTTAATTCCGGGGAGAGAGAAAAACTGTTCATGGATGCTCTCTCAGGGTTGGGCATACATGATTCTGTTCCGAGGTGCTGGGAATTTTTCCATGCGGAATTTGAACTGATTCTTTCAGCCTCAGCATACGCTCAGATGAAAAGACACCGGATGTGTACCCGACTCGTTTCGGTGTACGATCCTGTTCTTGGAGTAACTGTTCCAGCAAGTATCTCCAACGCCGGACTTGAAAGTGACTTCATGGAGGGAATCAGGATTGCTGAGGAAGTCTCAGGTTCTCTGGGCATACTTTATCCCTACATGCTTACAAATGCTCACAGACGAAGGGTTGTTATTAAAATCAACGGCAGGGAACTCTACCATTTTTCCCGACTCAGGGAAGATTCTCATGCTCAGTGGGATATACGATCAATCGCACATTCCATGCTCCATGCAGTCCGGGAAGCGGCACCATTAACCACAGTTCTTACAGGTGGTAAGTCTGATATTTCAGGGTTATTTACCTGAGAGCCATTTCCAGTATTCTCGGAGCGCCCTGAACAGTTCCTGAAACGGGAGTGATCTTCAGCATTACTGCACTGCTCATTCCACCCAGATCCAGATCGTAATGCCATTCGAGTTTACCCTCATAATTGCTGCTGTATCTGCCGAAAAGGTCTCCCGATACCGTTGCCTCAGTCCAGGAATGGCCCCCATCGGTGCTGAATGTTACCATAAGATCCAGAGCCCGTTCCTCAGGGTCTGACAATTCGAACGAAATCGATACTATACTGTTTTCAATAGAGATATAGCTGACAGCAGCCTGCATTACTGACGGTGTTCTGGAGTTATCCAGTGAAAGTGGTCCTATAGCTTCCGAAAAGGCTGTATCACCATCAATCGCGGCCAGCCTTATTTCCAGTTCCTCTCTTTCCATTCCCGGAAGATCTTCAGCACTGTTCCAGTTGACAGTGAAATTCTGCGATGTAGAAGTGAGAAACTTTCTTTTGTCCAGGCCAGCGGCGGAGACCCAGGAAACCGTGCCATCAATCCTGTATTCGAGCGCAAGAAGAATCTCATCATCCTCCGGATCTGAGATATGGAATGTAACCGGTACGAGCCCTCTGAACGTCTCCCATCTGCCGGGAGAGGTGATCGCGATGGATGGAGATCTGTTGTTGTCCAGATGGAATGGAGAGGATGGAACAGCAATACCTCTTTCGATATCTTCGGGCATTGCTCTGAAACGCACCTGGAAACCGTCGAATCCTGGAGCATCTATTTCTGATTCCCAGATTATGTCATACTGGTAAGTACCTGTGCAAGGAATTGAACTCTCGGATACCGTTGCTGCTCGCCAGTTTTCTCCACCGTCAAGGGAAAACTCGTAATGTACCTCAAGCGGGTTTTCCTCCGGATCTGCCAGCCTGACTCCTAATTCTATCCGACCTGAGACTTCTTCATCTGGCACAATGATCTGGCCTGATATGAGCCTGTCGGAGTCAAGATGGAGATTGCCCAGTACACTCCATGACCCCGGATCTGAATCAGCTGCTCTTACTCTGAGAGAGATGTTCGCAACCTCAACATTGCCGAGATCATAGCTGGCGTTCCATGTAACCGGTTCACCGTAGAACCAGGGTGCGATCTCGAAAATACTGCCGCTCAGGTGAGCATTTTGCCAGGTTATCTGATTATCAACTGAATACTGGGCCTGTAGCTGAATTATATCACCCTCGGGATCGTCTATAGAGTAAAGGATAGTATATTGTCCATCTGATTCTTCCCTGGATGTGGATAGATAAAGTGATGGAGGAATATTGTTGTCCACATGAAAAATGTTTGATAGACCACTGATACCCGGGCCATCCGGACAGTAAGGAGTTATTCTCAGAACACACTCCTGCATATCCTGGCCAGGCAGGTCTTCATCACTGTACCACAGCACACTCGATCCATTGTCTCTGAAACTGTTTGTCTCAATCCACGTATATCCTGAATTTGTGGAATAAGCCAGTGAGATTCCTGTAATGTTACTGCCGCTGGTTTGATAGGGTAGAGAAACAGCTCCGGAGCATTCTTCCGAAATCACTCCAGTGCAAATAACAGGAAGAAAGGAAACACCGTAGCTTCCTGAATTAGCTTCATCGCAAAGCATCTGCGGCCATGGTCCGGGATTGATGCCAATGCTGGAGATCGTGTATGCTGCAAGCTTGCCTGTTCTTCCGAGCACAACAAGTTCCAGGTTTCCGTCTCCGTCAATATCACCAGCTGCAGGAGGGGCGGACATAGGTTGGCCGAATGGAATTGGAAATCCCTGTATTACCCGGCCTTCCGCGTTCCATGCATAAACACTGCCGTTGTCTGTTCCCACTATAACTCCCATCCCACCGCTCGTTCTGGCAATTATCGGAGCACTCGGACGCCCGTCTGCGAAATTGGGCCATCGCCAGGTTCCGGCACGGCTTCC
>DAOWJX010000011.1 GCA_030640155.1 Candidatus Aegiribacteria sp.
TACTTTCCAACACATCCAGAAGTGAATCCGGTGTTGTTGCAAATCGTTTGCGCCCACTGATGCCTCTGATCTTCATACTGTTTTTCTTCATTGCCGGGGCGCACCTGGACCTGGGTTCTCTACCTTCTCTGGGGCTTCTTGGATTGGTCTACATACTAACAAGATCAGCAGGAAAAATACTTGGAGCAGGATTTGGAGCACGGATTGGTAAGGCTCCATCCAATATCAGGAAATATCTTGGAATAGGCATTCTATCTCAGGCCGGTGTGGCAATTGGTCTTTCCATCGCAGTCGCGCAGCAATTCTCGCAGATGGGAGTAGATGCTTCGGAAATCGGTACTGCAGTAATCACAACGGTAACAGCTACCTGCATTATCTTTGAAATCATAGGACCGATCATGGCTAAATATGCCCTGAAAAAGGCTGGAGAGATCACGGAAAGATAGCTGTCAATCCGCAATAATCACGTTCCCGGGAACAGACATTCCGGAAATGATGCAAAGATGCATCACCCTGGCGCTTCAGTCTATGCCAAAGTAATATTGGTGAATGGATAGTTATACACATGATATGAAACGTTGGCTGGACCAACGATTTAAAATGACTGACGAAGAGGGTATTTATCATGCTCATCAACCCATTTATGGCTTCAGGAAAGGGCACAGCGAACCCGGTACAATTGTTAGATATATAATCACTTATCAGATCATGAAGGCGCTTTCCCATCTTAAATTTACTTCGTTACTGGATGTCGGTGGTGCTGAGGGATATAAGGCGGCTCTAGCGCGATCAATATTCGATGTAAATGTTCGAAGTTCAGACCTGTCCGGGGAAGCATGCAACAGGGCGAAAGAGATCTTTGATGTTGATGGTGAACCGGTAGATGTTCATCAACTTCCCTACAATGACAATGAGTTCGATGTTGTCTTATGCAATGAAACATTAGAACATGTGCCTGATTTACAGAAAGCAACAAATGAGCTGATAAGAGTCTGCAGCAAAGCAGTTATTATTACGGTTCCGCATGAACCAAAGGAGTTTATCGAAAACAATATCAGAGAGAACATACCTCATTCTCATATTCACAGTTTCGATACGGATAGTTTCAATTTCATTATCCCGGGAGCTTTCAAAGTTATTTCGAGAAGATTTCTTAATCCATATTTAAAGCTGGTGGCAGGAATTGTAGACGCTGTGAAATTAGAACAATCCACAAACTATCCTCAGTTCCTTATAAACAGTTATAATTCCTGTCTGCCGCTTTTCAGGTTAGTATTCGGTTGGCGCTCAGCTGGAATGTTAATAAAGCTTGATAATTTTATTTCCAATTTGATACCATCATATTCTGGAATGATTTTCATTCTACTAAAGGATGCTAATTGCTATTCGACAAATCCAAAAAAACAGATTACTACACAGCAGATCATGGACTTCAAAGTTCCTTACCATTACCTGAGTTAAACCATGTAGCAATTGGTCTATCCATCGCATTCGCAGCAATTCTCTAAAACGGGAACCCATGCTTCAGAAATAGGAAATGTATATGCGCTCAATCATATACGGTCTATTATTATCCTGAATCAGATTCAAAAACTTAGACCTCTCTTTGTACTCACTTAAAGCGTAAGAAGCGAATATTGAACTTTCCTGATATGTGGAATCTATATATCCACGTATTTTACCTGCTTTTGTGTACATGTGTTCGCTTTTCTTTCACGCCAAGAGGCTATCATGTCCATTGACAACTCATTACCTAAACTAATAGTGTTAGATAAAGATATATCTGAAAAGAGATGTGGATTCTGTATAATCATTGTTAACTTAGAAGAAGAGAATGAGATTAAGAGAGATAAAGAGAACTGATATAAAAGACATACTCGACATTCGAGTGTCGACAAAAGAAAATCATTTCAGCATGACAGACCTTGCTGAAGTTGGAGTGACACCTGAGTCCATCGCTGAGTGGCTTAATGGTTCTGTCAAAGGATGGGTGTGTGAAATATCCGGCAAACCCGTTGGTTTCGCACTGGCTGACAGCAAGACAGCAGAAGTGCTTGTCGTTGCTTGTTATCCGGAATATGAGAAGATTGGTGTTGGCAAGGCATTGATGCTTAAACTTCATGATTGGCTGTGGTCCTTTGACCACGATGAAATTTGGTTATGGTCAGATCCTGATCCTGGCGTTCGGGCATATGGGTTTTATCGCAAACTGGGATACGAACCAACAGGTGCTACTAACGGTAACGATGAAATGCTGAAACTCAAGAGGAATGAGAGTTAATAAGAGCTTCCAGCTGACGTCATGCATTTAAAAAATGACAGGAATACATATATCATATCTTGTAATATGAATATATAAATTTGGATGGGTTCCTGAGAAATCCCTGAAAACTCTGCGTAATTCAGCGGTCAAATTCTTACCAGTTAGGCATTCCATTCACGTACATGCCGTGATTATTCAGGCAATTTCTGTTCCAGCCTCTGATACTGAAGTTGTCGTAATCCCTTCCGGTGATTCTATATCTGTAATGAGTATCGCAGGAGGGGCATTTAAGCTGTTCCCAGTTCTGCAGGTATTCCTCAATCGCTGAAAATTTCCTCCATCTGTGCCCTTCATTCGCATGAGGGTAATGACCGGTTGAGGCATAGTACATCTGAAGAGCGCCTGCCAGGCTTCTCATGTTATGTCTGCAACTCTGTGTTTTAGCCTGTTCGGACAGATTACCGAACTTCGGAATGGCAATACCCGCAAGCATACCGATAATGACCACGGCAATAAACATTTCTACAAGTGTAAACCCACTCCGGTTCCTGGAGATCATCAGATTTCTCCTTCAGCGAATTCCATCGGGTCCATATCGGAATAGTAGGTAAGACTGTCCCCTGACGTGAGAACCCAGCTTGAATCGTCTTCTTCCGCGTAGGTGACAGCTTGTGAAGAAATATTAATATCCTCAGGAATCCGGGGTAGTCTTCCATTCAGCTGGTAATATTCATGTATGTCGCAGGCAATGGAGTACATCGTATCTCGAAGCTCCTGTTCTTCGGATGAGATATCTGTATTGAAAGAACTGGAATTATCTGATGGAAGAATCAGTATCACAATTATAGCAATAGCAAATATTGAAAAGATCCAGACAATTCCGGGAACCTTTCTTTTCCTGGGACCGCCACTTCTCTTGCTGGACTCGATCGAGCTGGATATGTCAATATCTTTGTCAATCTGTTCCGGTTCAGTCATCTGTATCACACTCCTTTGTATATGAAAAAATATTGTTTGATTATGAGTTGGAGTCAAATGAAAGCGCCCGGAAGTGTTCTTCCGGGCGCTATAAAAAGTGTTGAAGAACCGTCAGATCTTTATCAGCTTGCAGCTCGCAGTCATGTTGGAGCCTGATATGACCGCGAAGTATACACCTGAAGGAACATGACTGCCGTTATCTGACATTCCATTCCAGGTGAAAAGACCAGATTCAACTTCTGTCTCCAGAACTGTTCTCCCGATCAGATCGTAAATCCTCAGTCTGGAATTCGTCAGAGCGGAAACCTGCAGAACTGTGGAACTGCTGAACGGGTTTCGTCCGACTACAGAAATATTGAACTGTTCGATATCAGGAGACGAAGATCCGGCGATTCCCGTGGGATCGGGTGTGCATACCCAGAGATCCCACTGAAGGTCAGTATCCCTCCTGCCATAAACAGCCCAGAGTTTTTCTCCTGCCCAGGCAAGAGAAGCATCATCAATAGCGTCAGCACTGACAGCGATGTAATAACCGTTCCAAGAACCATTATTATATGTATTGCACTGGAGCGTGTTACTACCGGCAGTCCACATCACTGTTACTTCACCTGTTGCGTTCGATGTAATCGACGGTCTTGCACATCCGCCTGAGGGTGAGACAATTTCAGGAATAGACCATGAACCTACATTGTAACACAGAATCTCGCCGACGTCATTCTGCCAGGTAACCCAGTAA
>DAOWJX010000194.1 GCA_030640155.1 Candidatus Aegiribacteria sp.
AACTCTTCTAGGATGATCTCGGCAACAGCAATGGCAGGACTGATATGCCCCCCTGTTCCTCCTCCGGCTATGGTGATTTTCATTTTTTTCCTCTTTCCACGGCTACTCTGGATACGATTCCGAGAGTACCAATGGTTATCAGCAGATTGGAGCCGCCCCATGAGACAAGCGGAAGAGGCATACCTGTGGAGGGAATCATCCTGGTCACAACAGCAATATGAACGAACATCCCAACCGCAATTGACGCTATCAACCCGCCGACAACAAGATAGCCGAAAAGGTAATCTGCGCTATCAGCGATTATCCACCCTGACATCAGGAGCAGAAACAACAGGATCAGTATTAACATGACACCGGCAAATCCTGTTTCCTCCCCAATAACCGCCAGTATGTAGTCAGAAAATGCTTCAGGAAGAAATCCTCTCTGCTGACGTCCCCTCCCAATTCCCCTGCCCATTATCCCGCCGCTCCCCAGAGCGATGCAAGCCTGTTCAGGCTGGTAAACAGAGGCCTCTGTGGCATCCCCGGGTGAAAACCAGCTTTGAAGCCTCTCTCTCCGGTATTCCGACGAGAAAGCAACTACTGAGGCGAGAGTAATCATCAGGAGGAAAAGTATCAGCATATCTCTGAATCGTGCTTCAGCCAGGAAGAGTACTACAACCATCATGATAAGAATGTACATCGCGCCAGCGAAGTCAGGTTGCAGAGAAACCAGAACAGCGGGAAGGATTGCAAGGAATGCGAGCTTTATGACACCTATGCCACTCCGTGCACGGATGACACCATCGGAAACAAGTGATGCGGCAAGCAGTATATAGGAAATTCTTGCGATTTCGGACGGCATGATGCGGAATCCCCAGAAAACAACCCACCTGACAGATCCATTAATAAAGGGAGCCCAGTGTGAGCCCTTGAGTATGAGCAGAGCCAGAAGCAGTGCAACAGACCCCGCATACAGGATTGGAGATAGCTTCTTCAATTTATCCGAAGGCATTGACCAGGCGATAAGGCCAGCTAGAATTCCAACAAACACTTTCCTGATATGTGGAAACAGGAAGATTGTACCGGAGTCTGAATCTGTAATCATTAGAGATTTGAATGAGCTTGCTGTAAACACGGCGAGAGTTCCCAGAAGAAGGAGTAAGCTGGCAGATATCAGCATAACGTTTTTCGCTCTTACTGCTTTAACCCGCATATCCTACTCAAGCCCTTCCACAAGATCTCTGAAATGCTCTCCACGCTCTTCAAAATTCCTGTACTGATCGAAGCTGGCGCAGCCTGGTGAAAGAAGCACAACATCACCTTTGCCTGCAAGAATTGACGCTCTGGAAATTGCCTTTTCCATAACTTCCTCAACGAATACTTCTGTAGAACCGGCCCACGCTTCCTCAAGTTCAGCTGCTGCTTCTCCTATGAGTATCACAGCTTTGACGCGGTCCCTGATAAGTTCTCCAAGTACGCTGTAATCAGCCTTCTTTGCCTGACCACCCGCAATGAGAATTATTGGATTGGAATAACTCTCCAACGCGACTATGAGTGAATCAGGATTAGTAGATTTGGAGTCATTCACGAATTCGACACCATCAATATTTCTTACATGCTCTATTCTGTGAGGTACTCCTTGAAAGGTGGTCAAACCCTTAATCATCTCCCCGGCATGCAATCCTGCTTTCTTTGCCAGGCATGCAACAGCAAGCGCATTAGCAAGGTTATGGGCACCGGGTAGAGATATTTTTCTGATATCCAATACAAACCACTCTGCACCAGAACTTGCAAGGAAGAGTGAATTACCTTCGATGAAAGCACCGTCTCGAACACTTTCCCCGATCCCGAAAAACCATTCCAGACCCATCGTCCTGCCGGCGAGCGGTACCGAACCAGCATCATCTCTGTTAAGCACAAGTACGTCAGTATCATGCTGATTCATGAAAATCCCGGCCTTGGCGTTCCTGTAGCTTTCTATATCGCCATGGCGCTGAAGATGATCAGGAGTAATATTGAGTATGGCTGCTGCGAACGGACGAAATATCTCGATAGTCTGTAACTGGTAACTGCTGACTTCAAGTACGAAAAACTCAGCATCTGGGTTTTCCAGCACAGCAGTACTGAACGGATATCCCATATTCCCCGCAACACAGGCATTTACTCCTGCCCTGCGGAGAGTATATCCAAGCCATTCAACAGTGGTCGTTTTTCCGTTTGAACCTGTTACTGCGATTACCGGGATCTCAGTATGACGAAAGGCGAGTTCGATCTCACCTATTACCGGCAACCCCATCTCGCTTGCTCTTGAGGGAACTTCTGATTCAGGGCTAACACCAGGGCTGATAACAAGCCCATCAAGGGATTCAAGGCTGCTGATAATCCTGGCTCCGGTAATTATCCTGTCACAAGCTGCACAGGGTTCAATATCAGAACGATCATCAAGTCCGGTGACGGAAAAACCTCTACTTTTCAGGAGTGCTGCGGCCGCCCTGCCGCTCAGTCCAAGACCGAGTACTCCTGCATTTCGACCACCGTCAGTCCAGTATCCCATATATCACCTTATCTTC
>DAOWJX010000297.1 GCA_030640155.1 Candidatus Aegiribacteria sp.
AGAGCGCACTCGAACAGAACTCTGTTTAAGGTATAATTCCCGCCCACAGAGAACGCTGTCCCCACGCGGTTCATATTCTCGCCCTCGTAGAAACCGACTCCGGCGAGCAGATTAACGTCATCCCGGATAGGAGCTTCCAGGGACAGCTTGCCGTTGAAATAATTATCTTCAAAAACACTGATAACTTCGCCCTCAAAACCCATTCTGATGTTGTGTATATGTTCAGCCCTCGCTCTTCCTGCGATGGAAATGCGAGACTGGTAATAATCCGATCCGGATGTATAAGATGCACCTATTCCTGTATCCTCGTCACCTAATAGAATCCCGGCATGGTAACAGAAATCACTGGTTTCCCAGCTCCAATTGGATATTGAATCTACTTCGGGAGTGAAGTAATAATCATATGTGTAACTGTATTCGGCTTTGCCGAATCTCATTCCGGATGAGAGGCCTACAGTCAAATTGTTTTTCAGGCTCCATGACATACCACCCAGAGCTTCCCAGAGACCACCTGAGGCTTCAAGGATTTCAATTATTGCAATACCCGGATAAGAAGGATCATCGGGCATATAGTGTGTGCCTGTATACTGGTGGTCGGATACCTTTGCAAGACCACCGGAAAGGACAATATCCGATCCGGCACGAAATGCAATTGCCCCGGTTAGCGAGCCCAGACCCTGATCGGACCGCTGTACTACGCTGGTGCTGTCAATAATTTCCTCTGTCCACGCAACTGAAGATATGGAAACTGATCCTTCAAATCGGTTAATGCCGTGAAGAGAAGCCGGATTTATAAACAGGGCAGCTGGTCCATCTGAGCCAAAGACTCTGATGCCGACCAGGGCAGCCGATCTGATACTGATAACATCAATGCTGTTGCCTATATTCAGAGCATCATGATATCCATACCCCTCACTGCTTCCAGTGAAACTGAACACCATGAACAGCTGCAGTAGAATCAAGCTGATTATCGAATTGGTTCCTTTGCGAACAGATGACGGAAAAGAATTCAGTTTCATTGAACTGTCCTTTCGTATTTGTGGGATATTAATTGAATTGAAATCAAATGGAAGATACCACCGCATAGACCTAGAATCAATGTTGCACCAAGTATAAGTATATATATATTTTCTAGATTAACTGAAAGGATGTTTATGGAACAAACTCTTGTTATTCTGAAACCGAACGCTGTACAAAGAGAACTCATTGGCGATCTGATCTCACGATTTGAACGAAGAGGTTTAAAAATCACCGCTATGAAACTCTGCAGTATCTCTACCGAAACGGCAGCTCATCATTACAGAGAACATCTTGAAGAACCGTTCTATGAAGATCTGATTTCATTTATTACAAGTGGACCCTCGGTGATAATTGTACTGGAATCACTCGCTGCTGTAACCATTGTCAGATCAATGGTTGGAACAACAAATCCCGCTGATGCAGCTCCTGGAACAATAAGAGGAGACTTTGCAACCTCACCGGGACATAACATGATCCATGCATCCGATTCAATTGAATCCGCAAAAAAAGAAATAGAACTGTTCTTCTCATCGGATGAGATGATGAATTACAAACTTTCTGTCAGACCCTGGTTGTAAATTCAGAACATACAGGGTTAAGGATTCCAGTTAAGTCCTACAGACAGTATTGATGTAGAGAGCTTGACATCTTCTGGTTCGGTATAGCCGAACGTGATTCCACCTCTGTCGATAGATGACCAGGAATAAGCTGAGTTCAGAGTAAGCTTGCCAAATGCTATTCCAGCTCCCAGCGCAAGCCCAATTCCCTGACGTTTGATTTCATCACCTCTGTCACTGAACGTGAAAGCTCCTCTGAATGTGAGAGAGCCGGCAGGATGAAACTGACCTATAATTCGGGCTTGCAGCGCGTTGGCATCACCCGGATCAATAATCTCAATCTCCCCGCCAAAAGCTCCCTGCCTGAACTCACCTGTATACAGTATTGCTCCTGCAGCTATTCTTCCATCGTAATGCTCACTAGGAGAAGCCCAGGAAACACCCAGACTGGCTAGACTGAGAGGGATTATTATTCCCGCATGCCAGCAGAAGGAGTTTTCATCCCAGCCCCATGATATGAGAGTGTCGTTTTCCGGATCAATTCTGTCCAGATATGTAGAATCAAAATCAACCTGACCGAAACGAAGCCCGCCGGAAAGACCAACGTTCATCCAGGCTGCGGGTCTCCATGAGAATCCGGCGGCTGCTTCATAAAGACCTCCTGTAACAGTGAGTTCAAGGGTCTCTATGACATTACCATAATTCGGACCCGGAGTTTCACCACGTACATGGTAAATGCCTTCAAAGGAGGAATCGGTAATTCGGGCAATTCCCGCGGCAATGGCAAGTCTGGAACTTTGTTGAAACTTCATGGCAGCACTGAGATTACCTAGAGCAATCCAGTTATTTATCTTTCTTCCGGTGCTGTCTTCAACTGTTTCTACCAGTACAGCAGGACCAACAGACATTGTTAGAGAGGTTCCAGGAATCCTGTAGATTACAGCAGGATTGGTCAGAATGGAAAGAGCATCACCGAAACCTATTGCTCTTGCTCCTCCAAGACCAAGAGACACAGCGTTAAATCCGGGAATCGGACTGCCATTCCCATGAGCATCGGCGTATCCGAATGCGAGAACAATTCCGGGAAAGAGCAACAACAGCAAACATATCATATTAGCAAATGTTTTCATTAAATCCCTTGATTTCTGCATGAGATGGTAAGAACAGATGAGCTGCCGGCAGTAAAAATCGCCGGCAGCACATCCAATCATACAGAGAAGTTCTCAGTAACGTAATTGTACCCTCGCAGGACTGCTTCCTCGTTCATCTTAAGGACTTTATCGGGCTTTCCAGTGAACAGCGAGGGGATGAGTGAAACGATCTCCTCCGGATCAAATAACCCCGTAATCGCTGCAAATGCGCCGACACTGACCATACTCTGTACCCTTGTATCTCCAAGTTCATCAGCAATTCCGGTAATGGGTACCTTATAGATATCAACATCATTACGGGTAGGTTCGATATCAATAAGTGTGCTGTTGTACATGAGTGCTCCACCAGGAACCATGATGTTCTCGAATTTTTCCAGACTTGGCTGATTCATGGCGATAATCATATTGGGTTCCGTGACCTCGGATGCACCGATAGTGTCTTCCTGTATCTTCACAGAACAGTTCGCGGTTCCACCTCGCATTTCCGGACCGTAAGATGGAAGCCAGCTGACATTGTAGCCATATTCCATTCCGACATTCGCAAGAACGATTCCTGTGGACATTATTCCCTGTCCTCCAAAGCCGCTAACGCGAAGGGATATTTTTTCGAGATTAGCTTCAGTGTTCTTCTGAATCGTGCTGGCTTTGAATTCGCTGTAGCCAAATATCTTCTTCACTTCCTCATGACCCATCACCGGCACCGGACGTTCTATTGTTTCTGCTTCCTCAGATATATCTCTGAGAACTCCGAGTGGAAATCTTGGGACCATACTCTCCTTGATCCACTGCTGACTCTGTAATGAGTCCTTCTTCCAACCGCTTGGACACATGCTGAGAACTTCAACAAAGGAGAATCCCTTCTTGTTCTTCGCGTTCATGATTGCCTTGCGAACAGCAGTTCTGGTTTTTCTGATATTCGCCATATCCTGAAGAGATGTTCTTGTTACATAAACAGGAGCGGTAAATGTGTTTATCAACTCGCACACCTGTATGGGATAACCGTCGGTCTTAACATTGCGGCCGTAGGGAGTTGTGGTAGTTTTCTGTCCTTCCAGAGTTGTGGGAGCCATTTGTCCGCCTGTCATACCGTAGATGGCATTGTTGACGAAGAAGACGGCCATGTTCTCGCCTCTGTTAGCCGCCTGATGGATATTGTTACCTCCGATGGCAGCGAGGTCGCCATCACCCTGATAACTTATGACTACCGAATCCGGATTTGCTCTTGAAACCGCTGTAGCAACTGCGGGAGCTCTTCCGTGAGCTACCTGCAGGTTGCCTGTGTGGAAGTAGTAGTATGCGAAAACACTGCAGCCGACCGGACTTATGATTATCGTTTTTTCGACCAGATCAAAATCCTCGAGAGCTTCCGCTATCAGCTTGTGCAGTATACCGTGACCGCATCCGGGGCAGTAATGCGTCCTGTCCTTTTCCGCTCCGGGTTTGTGCTTGTATACATCGATGAATCCCTTTGGTTTTCTGAGTACTGTCTTTTTTTCCATGTTACACCCCGTAAAGCTCGGAGATCTTATTAAGGATCTCCGTGGCAGAAGGAACGTTTCCACCGAGCCTGCCGTACAGGTCGGAAATCATTTTCCCTTTCAGTGCCAGATTCACGTCATCAACAAGCTGGCCAGTCGACATCTCGACTGTGAGGATACCCCTGATTCCCTTTTCCGGAAGCTTCGCGATCTCATCTACCGGGAATGGGAAAAGTGTTATGGGTCTGAGAAGTCCGAGCTTGATGCCATTTTCTCTCGCTGTGTCAACAGCTGATCGAAGTACACGACTTGAACTGCCGTAACCTATTGTCACGATTTCAGCATCATCCATCATGTATTCCTCCACCAGAACTTCATTCTTCTGGATGGTTTCGTACTTCTTCTCGAGTTCTCTGTTCCATCTTTCAAGATCGTCATGATCAAGATAGATGGAGTTAATGAGATGTCTTGATTCAGCGGTTCCTTTTACAGCCCAGTCACTCTTATCGGGAAACTCGGAAACAGGCTCCGGAAGATCAACAGTTTCCATCATCTGTCCGATAACTCCGTCAGTAAGTACAAATGCGGGATTTCTATATTTATCCGCAAGCTCAAAAGCCAGCATCGTCAGGTCACACATTTCCTGGGCGGAGTTGGGAGCAAGAACAATACTGCGGTAATTGCCGTGTCCACCGCCTTTTACAACCTGGTTGTAGTCACTCTGCTCCGGACCGATATTCCCGAGGCCAGGTCCACCGCGCATGATGTCGACTATTACGCATGGAAGCGCTGAACCGGCGCAGTAGGAAATACCCTCCTGCTTAAGGCTTATACCAGGACCGGAACTGCCGGTCATGACTCTTTGCCCGCAGCCTGAGGCTCCGTAAACCATATTTATTGCAGCTACTTCACTTTCAGCCTGGAGGAAAGTCCTGCCAAACTTCGGGAACAGAGCGGACGCGGACTCCGCGATCTCGCTGGCAGGCGTTATTGGATAACCGTAATAGGCTTCACATCCTGCAAGAATAGCACCGTAAACCGCGGCGTAGTTTCCCTTCATCAGCATGCGAGGCATTCAGATCACCTCCTCTGGTACAAAATCCTTTAAATAAACGGTAACCGCGCTTGGCTCAGGGCATGTATAGAAACAGTTGCCGCACCCTACGCAACCTTCACCGATATACTCCGAGAAATGGAAACCTTTGGAGTTCAATTTCTCTGAAATGACAAGTACATTTGTCGGACAAGCTGCAATACAAAGCTTACATCCCTTACATATGTCCGAGTCAATTACCGGAAATGGGTATTTCCTGCTTTCACTCAATGGTAAACCTCCTGGTCCTTGTAAAATGCTATACTGTTTTTGTTGGACATAGCGTGTAAAGATTGTTCAATAATCACTTCAAGTCAAC
>DAOWJX010000087.1 GCA_030640155.1 Candidatus Aegiribacteria sp.
AACGCCAAATGGGGATTCTCCTGCCTGGTGGAGCGCAGCGGTTCTCCTGTGGTGCTTTTTGATACAGGTCCAACTGGTCCGGAACTGATGGAAAATATGAAAATCCTCGGAATTGATCCCGACCGTATAGAGATTGTCTTCATATCACATCCTCACTGGGATCATGCAGACGGACTCGAAGGATTTCTGGAACATAACGACCATGCTACAATTGTTGTCCCTTCTGCCTTTGACTTCTCGAGCACTCATAAAACCATAGTTGCATCCTCTCCGGCCAGCATTTGTGAAGGAATTTACACAACAGGAGAGCTTGATGATTTTGAACAGTCGATGATCCTGGATTCCCCTCAAGGTCTGGTTGTAATAACGGGGTGCTCCCATCCGGGTATTCCGGAGATACTTGAAATCTCAAGGAAATTCGGAAGCATCCACGCTCTGATCGGTGGATTCCACGGGTTCAGCGAACTCGATCTTCTTGAGGACATCTCCCTGGTTTGCCCTACACACTGCACGAAGATGAAGGATGAGATCCTGGCCCGCTTCCCGGATAAGTGTATCGAAGGCGGAGCAGGCAGAGTAATAGAAATCTGAAGGTTCCCGGACCCCTCGATACCTGGAAAGAGAGAGTAAATGCCTGTATTCGGTCCTGTACCATCGAGAAGGCTGGGCAGAAGTCTTGGAATCAACAACATTCCTCCAAAGACGTGCACTTATTCCTGTGTATACTGTCAGATCGGTAGGACCAATCACATGCAGATCGATCGCGATCACTTCTACGATTCATCGGATATCATCAATGAAGTTGAAGAGAAGCTGAAACTCTCCTGCATACAGAACGAAACAATCGATTATCTTGCATTTGTTCCTGACGGTGAACCAACTCTGGATTCAGGACTTGGTGAAGAGATAAACCATCTCAGGCACTCAGGCTCCAGGATCGCGGTTATCACCAATTCCTCCCTCCTCTGGATGCCTCATGTGCGGGAAGATCTCTCAAAAGCTGATCTTGTATCTGTGAAAATCGATACCGTTCTAACCGAGGTGTGGCATACGATCGACCGCCCTCATAACAGGCTTGATCTGAAGAAAATCCTGGACGGCATACGGATTTTTGCAAATTCGTTCGAAGGTGAACTGATAACTGAAACAATGCTAATAAAAGGAATCAACGACAATGAGATGGGGATCGAAGCTGTGGCGCAGTTCATCCGAACTCTTCAACCTTCATTATCGTACATTTCAGTACCGACAAGGCCACCAGCTGAATCATGGGTGAAGCCACCCGAAGAGGAAACTCTCAACCTTGCCTATATGAAGTTCTCTGAAATCCTGGGCAGCGTTGAATTCCTCATCAGTTACGAAGGAACAGACTTTGCACTCACAGGCAAGGTCGAGGATGATCTGCTGGCTATAACCTCGGTTCACCCTATGAGAGAAGATGCTGTCAGGGAGTATCTTAGAAAAGCTGGTGCGGACATATCACTTGTAGAAAAACTCATTGAAAAAGACCTGCTTGTAAAAACAGTATTCGGAGGTGATTATTTTTACCTCAGATCATTTTCCGTGAACAGCAGAATATGAGATAAAATATGGAAAACCCACCTGATATTCCTGCCGATCATCAGAAGAATCCTGTTACTGAAGCGGATATAAGCCGGCCCGGTCCTGTTCAGCCGGGACAGAGAATACAGATACTTGATGTGATCCGCGGTATAGCTATTTTCGGTATTCTATTGATAAATATCCAGTTTTACGGTCGACCCATCATTACCATTTTTGATTTTCATGAAGCCGGACAGAGCGGGCTTGATTATGTGTTGAAACTTCTAACACTGTTTTTCGTCTCGGAGAAGTTCTTTCCAATTCTTGGAATTCTGTTCGGAGCAGGAACAGGAATCATATTCGCACGGATGTTAAAACGAAATGGAAATTTCTACTTCATCTACACACGAAGGCTCATAGGACTGTTCATCATCGGTATTCTGCACGCCACGCTCTTATATGCCGGCGATTTCATGGGCAATTATGCGATTCTGGGTTTTATCCTGATGCTTTGTGTGAAATTTCGACCTAAGCTCCTTTTGATTCTCAGTATAATAGTTTTGCTTATTCCCATTTTCATGGAAGTCCATGATTTGCTCTTTCCATCCTCTCAGGAAATGCCTGTGCTGCAATCCGAGCAACTCGCTGAAAACCCTGAAATGGGATACCGGATGTTCATGGACAGTTATAGAAAGGCCAGTGTTGACGCTTACGGCAGGGGAACATTTGCTGAACTCTTCAAATTCCGTTTAACGGAAGTA